>NZ_JAMQUU010000032.1:0-28716 GCF_025594975.1 Turicibacter sp. T129
CGGAAGAACCACTTTTTTATTTACATTTATAGTTAAATCTACTGAGGATTCCCTAGCATGCCAAGCATAAATACTCCACTGCTAGGGAATGGGTCACATGTTATTTACCTTTTGTGATGAAGGATACGAAACAAATCATTGATATTGTTTGACGATCGTGATTTAAATTTTCTTTAGGCTTATTTTAAACGATATACTGAAGAAGGACGTTATCCTATACTCAATAAAACTCGTATTCGAACCATAAAAAATTTTAAGAAACACAGTCCTAAATTCAAGCGAAAAATATCCACCGCTTGAATCACTTACTTGAAACAGAACATCCGCTTTTTTAACCTTTAAAACGTATCAATCTTATATCGAAAATACGTTCTGTATGCCTTGAAATAAGTTCCTAAATAAAAAGATTGCACTCCAATATTGAGTACAATCTTTTATAGATATTATATTTTCTAATGATTACTCCATCTCATCCTCGTGATAAATAGCTAAACCTTCGAATTCATCTGAATCTTCTCCAACTTCAGCATTACTCTCATCACTATAATCATCTTCAGCTTCTTCTTCGTCAACAAAGTCATCATTTTCATCTTTGTCTGTATCATCTTCTTTATAATCCATTTCTGTATCATACGAATCAAACCCATCTTCTGTAATAGGTTCTACTTCTTCATCATCAAAGTCAATATCATATGTATCATAGTTAGCTACTTCATATTTTTGGCGTGATTTTAAATCCCATTTATCTTCACCAACAGTTACGAACTTACCACTTAATGTAAGATCTGTATAGAACTGAGCTAATTTAGATTGGAATTGTTCATCTGTTAATCCCATAATTTCACATACTTCTTTAGCAATTTTCTCGAATTTTTGAGGTTTAATTTTACGTTGAATAAGTAATTCCGCTACTTCTAACATTGACATTTCTTCATTATGTGTAGTCATTTTAAGTCCTCCTCTAATAAATTACATTCTTTCCGGTGCATCTACACCGATTAATTCCAATGCATTCTTAATTGTTACTTCTAATGCTTTGATTAAAGCTAATTTTTCATTTGTTTTTTCTGTATTTTCTTCATTAATAACTTTTTCTGCATTATATAAACTATGGAATGCTGTTGCTAAGTCATTAATATAATTACAGATTAAGTGTGGTTTACGTTTTGCAGCTGCATCTGCGATTACCATTGGGAATTCTCCCATTAACTTAATTACTTCATATTCTTTTTCATGTGAAATAAACTCATATTCATCTTTTAAGACTGGAGAGAATCCTTTTTCTTCTGCTTGTCTTAAGATTGAACATGTTCTAGCATGTGCATATTGTGCATAGTATACTGGATTTTCGTTTGATTTCTTAGTTGCTAAATCTAAATCGAAGTCCATTTGTGTTTCTCCACTACGCATTACGAAGAAGTAACGAACAGCATCTACACCTACTTCGTCAACTAAATCACGTATCGTAACAGCTTTTCCTGTACGTTTTGACATTTTAAATTCTTCGCCATCTTTAATTAAACGAACCATTTGAATAATATCTACTTCTAATTTATCTGCTTCATAACCTAAAGCTTGCATTGCTGCTTTTACGCGGGCAATATATCCATGATGATCTGCTCCCCAAATATCGACTAATTTATCATTTCCACGATTTAATTTTTCGATATGGTTAGCGATATCTGGTGTTAAATATGTATATGAGCCATCAGATTTTCTTAATACACGATTTTTATCATCTCCAAAATCTGTTGAACGGAACCAAACAGCTCCATCTTCCTCATAGATATATCCTTTTTCCTGTAATAGATCAATTGACTCTTTTACTAGATTTTTATCATAAATAGCTTTTTCACTTGTAAATAAGTCAAATTCCACACCAAACATATTTAAATCTTGTTTGATTTTGTTTAATTCATAGTCTAAAGAGATTTGACGAATTAAATCATAATTTTCATCTAATTTATCAACAAATTGATCTTGATATTGTTCTGCCATCATTTTTCCTAATGAGATGATGTCAGGTCCATAGTAACCATCTTCAGGCATTTCGGCGTCTTTACCTAATGCTTGTAAATAACGAGCATATGCCGAGATTACTAAGTTATGAATTTGATTTCCAGCATCATTAACATAATATTCACGTGTTACATCATATCCAGCTTTAGATAAAATACGACATAATGAATCACCTAATGCTGCTCCACGTGCATGCCCTAAGTGTAAATCACCTGTAGGATTTGCTGAAACGTATTCTACATTGTATTTTAAACCATTCCCTGAATTACTTTTTCCATATTCTTGACCTAATTCAATAATATTTTTAATTGATTTAGTAAATGCATTTTTATTCATGAAAAAGTTAATAAATCCTGGTCCCGCAATTTCTACTTTTTCAACATTAGCATTTTCATTATTAAAATTGCTTAATAATTCTTCTGCAATCATACGTGGATTTTTTCTTGCTAATTTAGTAAGTTGCATTGCTACGTTTGTAGAATAATCCCCATGATTTACATCTTTTGAATTTTCTAAAATGATGTTAAATTCATCTTCAGCTTGAATATATCCACACTTTAATACTGCGTCTTTAATTTCTTTTCTTAAATTATCTTTTAATGTTTGGATCATATATATTAAATATCCTCCTTATTAAATTGAATTATTAATTTATAATTCCCTGATCTTTCACCTGATACAAATAGATCATAGTCCAACGTTAACCGGATAGATGTATCATTTTCTTCTAACATATAGCAGTGTGTTTTAACTTCACTATCTAACTGACCATAAACTGTTTTAATATAACCTTGTACAGTTTCAGTAGTTCTATATGTTTGATCTATAATGACTTGACCATCACGACGCACACGAATTTGATCATGATTAAACTCAATCCTACACTTTGTAGTTGAATTATCATCAAAGTTTGTTTCATCGAAAAATAGATAATATTTATCATTTTTTTTATAAAGAATCCCTGAAGTCTCATAATTAGTCTCAGTTACATCTAATCCTTGTATAACTTTCATACAAAAACTAACTAATCCAGATATTTTATTCATACTCATTTTACCATCATCCATAATGTGTAAGTTTATCTATTAATTATAGCACAATTTATTTTATCGATTCTATATGATTATTGCAATAACTTTATAAATATATACAATACAAACTATCATTTAACAGTTATGTAGATTAATCTATTTGTTCTTTAAAAGCTCTATTGTAAAGAATCATTAATTTTTTTCTCCTATTTGCATAAGAAATAAGTCTTAAATTTATAAGATTATCTGATATGTAAAGTAGTTTTAATTTACAAAAATTTATTTTTGAAAAAGGAATATTTTTAATAGGTTATAATCTTTGAAATGCTATTAAAGTCAGACATCTCTTTTATTTTCAAAGTAATCGTTTACACACCACTGTAGGCGTATACTTTGATTGACCAAAAAATGGTACAATTTAAAATGTAATTTAATATAGGGGGGATAATATGAAGCGTTTAATTTCATTACTACTAGCAATAGCGATTGTAGTAACATCACTTTTACCAAATGGGAGGATTTATGCAACAGATAATGCAAAACTAACAATCCATTATCAACGAACTGATGGAGTATATGATGATTGGAATATCTGGGCTTGGGATACGGGAACGGAAGATATGGAACAAATTGACTTTACTGCTAGAGATGACTTTGGTTACATTGCAGAAATCGAAGTAGCTGTAGGTAATGAATCGGGATTCATTATTCGTAAAGGGGATTGGGTAGCTAAAAACTGTGATGAAGATCAACGTATCTTAGTTGAACAAGATACTGAAATTTGGGTAACAGAAGGACAATGTGGATATTTAACTGAAGCACCAGAAGGTGCAGGTGGTGAAGTTGTACAATTACCAACTGCTGCAAATGCTAATGAATCTACAGTAAGTGATGAAGAAGCTGAGATGCAAGTATTTGTACACTATTGCCGATATGATGATAAATATAAGAAGTGGAATATTTGGGGATGGATTGGAGATAAAGAGGGATTATCTTATGCATTTAACGATGAAGATGATTACGGAAAGATTTTTAAAATGAATTTAAAAGATTTAAATGGGGCTCAACAACTTGGAATTATTATGAGAAAGGGAGATTGGGACTCCAGAGATATTGATCAAGATCGTTTTATTGATTTAACAAAAGCGAAAGATGAGGTATTACATGTTTATTTATTAGAAGGAGATCCTAATATTTACTATAATGAGGATGATGTAGATTTAAGACCTCGTTTATCTTCAGCTACTTTTACGTCATTAAAAAAGGTTATTCTAACAGCACCAATTCCATTCACTTCAACAGATGGAATCGAAATAAAAGATAATTCAGGAAATATACTTGAATTAGATCAAGTGTTGGTAGATCAAACAGGTTCTACGATTGTAGTATTATTAAAAGAAGATATTAACTTAGAAAACTCTTATACAATTTCAAAAGAAGGATTTAAAGATGCAATCGAGGTATCTTATACAGGACTTTTTGATTCAGAAGAATTTCATGATGCATTTTATTATGATGGTGATGATTTAGGATTTACTTATTCTAAAGATAATACATCATTTAGAGTATGGGCACCCACTGCTAGTAAAGTCATTTTAAATTTATATGAAGCGGGTAGTGGGGATAACTTAATTGAAAAAATCGATATGACTCGCGATGTTAAAGGAACATGGGTAGCAGAAGTTTCTGGTGATTTAAATCTTACATATTATACATATGAAGTAACAGTTGGAAATCAAACAAACGAAGCTGTTGATCCTTATGCACGTGCAGTTGGAGTCAATGGAAATCGTGCGATGGTTGTAGATTTAGATTTAACAGACCCTGAAAATTGGGCTGAAGATGTAGCTCCTGAATTTAGCGGAAATCCAACAGATGCTATTATCTATGAGTTACATATGCGTGACTGGTCAACTCATGAATCGTCAGGATTAGAAAATGTCGGGAAGTTTTTACAATTTACTGAAGAAGGTGGAACAGATCACTTAACAGATTTAGGAATTACACACCTTCACTTACTTCCAGCATTTGATCATCGTTCAATTGATGAAACGAATTTAGATGAAGCACAATTTAACTGGGGTTATGATCCTCAAAATTATAATGTTCCTGAAGGTTCTTATTCAACAGATCCTGAAAATGGTGAAGTTCGTATTAATGAGTTTAAACAAATGGTTCAATCATTACATCAAAATGGAGTTCGTGTTGTAATGGATGTTGTTTATAATCATACAGGTGCAACCGCCGATTCAGATTTTAATAAAATTGTTCCAGGATATTATTATCGTCAAACAACAGATGGTGGATTCTCAAATGGTTCTGGTTGTGGTAATGAAACAGCTTCTGATCGTTCAATGATGCGTAAGTTCATGATTGATTCAGTTACATACTGGGCAACAGAATATAATATTGATGGATTCCGTTTCGATTTAATGGCTTTACATGATATTGACACAATAAATGAAATTCGTAATGCTTTAACTGAAATTGATCCAACAATCATTACTTATGGTGAAGGTTGGGATGCAGGTGGTTCAGCATTAAAACCAACTGAAGCTGCATTAAAAATCTATGCTTCTCAAATGCCAGGAGTTGCGATGTTTAGTGATGATATTCGTGATGGTATAAAAGGTAGCGTGTTTAATGCTGAAGAGCCTGGTTTTGTAAATGGGCAATTTACTTTTGATGAGCGTGTTAAATTTGGTATTGTTGGTGCAACAGAACATTCTCAAATCGATTATAATCGCGTAGCTTTAGCAGGTGGAGCAAGTGGTCCTTGGGCAACTGAGGCAGCTCAATCAATTAACTATGTCTCAGCACACGATAACAACACGCTTTATGATAAATTAATCGCAACTCTTCCAGATGCGGATGAAGAAACAATTAAATTAATGCAAAAGCAAGCAAATGCTATCATATTAACTGCACAAGGTGTTCCTTTCTTACATGCAGGTGTTGAAATGATGCGTACAAAAGATGGAGATCATAATAGTTACAATGCTTCGGATGAAGTTAATCAAATTCATTGGAATTGGAAAAACGAAAATCAAGATGTTTATAATTACTATAAAGGATTAATTTCACTTCGTAGGGCACATCCGGCCTTCCGTATGTCTGCACAAGAAGATATTCAAAATAATTTAACATTCATGGAAGATATTCCTCTTGGAGTTGTTGCTTTCAATTTAGAAAATAATGCAAACGGGGATTCAGCATCAGATATTACAGTTATCCACAATGCTACAGATAGCGAACAAGTCATTTCTTTACCGAAATCTGCAGACTGGCAATTAGTTGTAAATGGTGAGACAGCTGGAACTGAAGTAATTGAAGTTATTAAAGGTGATTCAATAACAGTAACGCCACATTCTTCTTATGTATTAATGATTGATGATTCAATGAATACAACAGAAAACTTTAACCAATTATTATTAATTGCTGGAGCAGCATTACTTGTTATTGCTGGAACAGCTAGTTATATTATTTACGATAAAAAAAAGAAAGCTTCTAAATAATTTCTAAAAGAGACTAGTCGATGAGATTAGTCTCTTTTAATTTTCCTTAAATTTTAATAGATACCTAGACTTTTTTATAACTATTGCTAATAAATGTGTTTCATGTTTTAAGAAGAAACCTGTTATAATGTCGATAGACTGAATTTGACGAGGTGATAATATGTCAGAATTTTTACCAGTAACACACGAGGAAATGAAGGCTCGTGGTTGGGAACAGGCTGACTTCGTTTATATTACGGGTGATGCTTATGTGGATCATCCTTCATTTGGTGCTGCGATTATTACAAGAACACTTGAAGCATATGGTTATAAGGTTTGTATTATTTCACAACCAAATTGGAAAGAGGTTGAAGAGTTTAGACGTTTTGGAAAGCCTCGTTTAGGTTTTTTAATTTCTTCTGGAAATATTGATTCGATGGTCAATCATTATTCGGTATCTAAACGCCGTCGTAAAAAAGATTCTTATACTCCTAATGGGGAAATGGGAAAACGTCCTGACCGTGCAACTATTGTTTATTCTCATATGGCACGTCAAGCTTATCCAGATGTTCCGATTATTGTAGGTGGAATTGAGGCATCTTTACGTCGTCTGGCTCACTATGATTATTGGGATGATAAAGTTCGTCGTTCTTTATTATTAGATGCTAAAGCTGATTTATTACTTTATGGGATGGGCGAAAAAATTATTATTGAGGTTGCTGATGCTTTAAATGCTGGAATTGCAGTTGAAGACTTAGTTTATATTCGTGGATCTGTTTGGAAAACTAAAGATTTAAGTCGTGCTTATGATTACATCATGCTTCCAAGCTACGAAGAAATTGTAGCGGATAAAATGACTTATGCAAAAAGTTTTAATATCCAATATGAGAATACGGATTCAATTGTCGCAAAAACATTAGTTGAGCCTTGCCAAGGTTGGTATGTAGTTCAAAATCCACCAGGTGAACGTTTAACTCAAGAAGAAATGGATTATACGTACGCTCTTCCTTATACAAGAGAATATCACCCAATGTATAAAGAATTAGGACATATTCCAGCAATTGATGAAGTGAAATTTAGTTTAATTTCTAATCGCGGATGTTATGGTGGGTGTAATTTCTGTGCTCTAACCTTCCATCAAGGACGTACCATTCAAACACGTTCTAAAGAATCAATTATTGAGGAAGCTAAGAAGATCACGGAAGATGTTAATTTTAAAGGATATATTCATGATGTTGGAGGACCAACAGCTAATTTCTATGCCCCAAGTTGTGATAAACAAATAACAAAAGGTGTTTGTAAGAAAAAGCAATGTTTACATCCTAATCCATGTAAACAATTAAAAGTAGATCATAGTGAGTATCTTGATCTTCTTCGACAATTAAGAACTTTACCAAATGTGAAGAAAGTATTTGTTCGTTCAGGAATTCGTTATGATTATGTGATGTATGATAAAAATGATGAATTTTTCCATGAATTAGTTGAACATCATGTCAGCGGACAATTAAAAGTGGCCCCTGAGCATGTTTCAGATAAGGTGTTACATTATATGGGGAAACCAACACGTTCTTTATATGATCGATTTGTAAGAAAATATTATGCAATTAATAAAAAGTTAAATAAAGATCAGTACTTAGTGCCATATTTAATGAGTTCACATCCAGGTTGTGATTTACATGGTGCCATTGAATTAGCTGAGTATTTACGTGATATTAATCATCAGCCAGAACAGGTACAAGATTTCTATCCAACACCAGGTACGTTATCCACAACGATGTTCTATACAGGCGTCGATCCTCGTACAATGACACCAGTTTATGTTCCAAAAAATCCTAATGAGAAGGCAATGCAACGTGCCTTAATTCAATATAAAAATCCAAAGAATTATGATTTAGTTTATGAAGCCTTACAAAAAGCCGGACGTTTAGATTTAGTTGGCTATGAACCTGAATGTTTAATTAGACCAGTAAAACCAAAATTACCAGTAAAATCAAGTAAACTAACGACTAAATCAAATCAAAAACAACAAAAAAATTATCAAAAGCCAAGTCATAAAAAGGCTTATGAAGGTGGAAAGAAAAAAAGAAAATCTCGCTAAATTATAAATAACATAAAAGCTTATTAATTTATTAGTTAAAAAACACGTCAATTAAGCCGACGTGTTTTTTTGTCTCTTTTATACTTTAGTAATTGATATACTTTTGGACAAGGATTCTTTATAATGCCCACTATATATGCTATTACACATTTTACAAAATTAAAACTCTCGTTTGCACGAGAGTTTTTAGTATTTTAGAATTCTGCATTTTTAGGTGTACGTGGGAATGGGACTACATCACGGATATTTTCTACTCCTGTGATGTACATGATCATACGTTCAAACCCTAAACCGAATCCAGCATGTTTGACTCCACCATAACGGCGTAAATCTAAATACCAATCTAATTCTTCTTTTGGTACTCCGATTTCGTCCATACGTTGTTCTAGGATTTCTAAACGTTCTTCACGTTGTGAACCACCGATTAATTCACCAACACCTGGTACTAAAAGGTCCATCGCAGCAACAGTTTTTTGATCATCATTTAAACGCATGTAGAAGGCTTTGATATCTTTTGGATAGTCTGTTACGAAAACTGGTGCTTTAAATACTTCATCAGTTAAGTAACGTTCATGTTCTGTTGATAAGTCAATTCCCCAAGATACTGGGTTTTCGAATTTTTTATCAGCTTGTAATAAGATTTCGATTGCTTCTGTATATGGAAGGCGTTTGAAATCAGATGCTGCTACTGCTTTAACACGCTCTAAAACTCCTTTGCTTACGAATTGATTAAAGAATGCCATTTCTTCTGGAGCATGCTCTAATACGTAGTTGATAATATATTTAACCATACCTTCTGCTAAATCCATATCATCTTGTAAGTCAGCAAATGCAATTTCTGGTTCAATCATCCAGAATTCAGCGGCATGGCGTTGAGTATTAGAGTTTTCTGCACGGAATGTTGGTCCGAATGTGTATACATCACGTAAAGCCAATGCGAATGTTTCAGCTTCTAATTGTCCTGATACTGTTAAATTTGTTGATTTAGCGAAGAAGTCTTGTTTGAAATCAACTGCTCCTTCTTCAGTACGTGGAACGTTGTTAAAATCTAATGTTGTCACTTGGAACATTTCTCCCGCACCTTCAGCATCAGATCCCGTGATAATTGGTGTATGAACATAAACGAAATTTTGCTCTTGGAAGTAGCTGTGGATAGCATGAGCAACTAAAGAGCGAACACGGAATACTGCAGCGAATAAGTTTGTGCGTGGGCGTAAGTGTGCAACTTCACGTAAGAATTCACGTGTGTGGCGTTTTGGTTGGATTGGGTAATCTTCAGGACAATCGCCTTCTAAAATTACCTCCTGTGCTTTGATTTCAAATGGTTGTTTAGCATCTGGTGTTGGCACTACTAATCCACGAACTGTGACTGCTGAACCAACACGGAACTTTTGAACTTCTTTAAAGTTTTCTAAGTTTTCCTCATAAACAACTTGGATTGTCTCGAAGAATGAACCATCATTCACCATTAAGAATCCAAATGATTTTTGAGCACGGTTATTACGAACCCATCCGTTTAATTCAACGATTTGGTTAGCATAACGATCTAAGTTTCTAAATAATTGACGTACAACGATTTTTTCCATTAAGAGGTCCTCCTTTTATAATAAATCAATATTTTGTTGCTTGGATATTTCAAAGATATCCACAAATCAAATTAAACTTTAAACTTCTATAATAAGTATTTTTTAAAGAAAAACATACATAATCTAGATTGTCTTAAATTCCTATAGATGAAATTTCAAATGTTTTTTTGAATGTGTGGATAAGTTATTGAGAATCACCTCGGGCAACAAAAAAACAGTCTTCGCCCAAAAGGGACGAATGACTGTTGATCCGCGGTACCACCCTAGTTTAAGAACTAATCTGTTCTTACCCTTTATCTTTAACGCAGGATCTACGACTTAGTCTACTCACAATTTTGCTTTCGGTAAGTAACTCCAAGGTGTTCTTCACTTTCAACGCCATATCAGGCTTCCACCGTCCCTGATTCGCTATAACTTAATTAAAAGCTACTCTCCTTTTCAACGTAAGTATTTACTTAATTAAGATATTATACTGTAAGTCATTATTAGTCAATAATTATCCCCAGAATTATCAAAAAATATATTCTGTCATTTTAGTTTAATTTTTTGAAGTAAAAAATATTCTCGTAAATAGAAAAATTATTCTTTTCATAAAAGCGTTGTGCTTTTTTATTTTGTCATATTGTTTCCAAACAAATTGTATCATTTTGTTCTAAATATTTAAAAAATTTTGTGCTAATTCACTTACTACGATATGACTCTTTAACAAATAATTCGTCAACATATACTATGTCTCCTCCATATTCATTACTCCAATAATTTATAAGTAAGGCATACCCAATTATTTTCCGATGTTGTTTAAAAAGTAGAATTTTGTCGAGTTGTAGACGAATAGGATAGTGTTTAATATTTTTTGAATTTTGTCTAATGATATAGATTGTTGTTGAATCTTATCTTTGTATAATTTTATCATCATATGAAGTAATTCGTTATAATTTGATTGTATATATGGGATTATTTTAAAGTTCGTTAATAGGGACCCTTTACTTGTGTTATAATAACTCATTATATTTTGAATAAAAGGAGTTTTTAAGATGGGAATTATATTAGCTTCTCAGTCTCCAAGACGAAAAGAATTATTAGAGTTAGCGGGAATTGAACATCGTGTGATTGTGAGCCAAGTGGATGAGATATTAGATGAGGATTTAGATGTAGCGGGACAAGTTCAAGATCTTGCGATTCAAAAAGCTTGTGCAGTTGCTGAGTTATTTCCTCAAGAGACAATTATCGGTGCTGATACGATTGTTGTATTTGGTGGAAAGATTTTAGGGAAACCTAAAAATGAAGAAGATGCATTTAATATGCTAAAATCATTATCAGGACGTAAACATCAAGTAATGACTGGAGTCAGTATTATTAATAAAGATAAAGAGTTATTAACAAGTTTCGTTAATATTACCGAAGTAGAATTTTATAATGTAACTGATGAATGGATTTTAAATTATATTCAAAGCGGAGAACCTATGGATAAAGCAGGTTCATATGGAATTCAAGGAAAAGGGTTTGAATTAGTTAAATCTATTTCTGGAGATTATTATAGTGTGATGGGATTACCTATTGCTTCATTAAAACGTACATTAACACATTTAGGTTTAATTTAGGAGTCGGATCGATTTGATCCTTTTTTTTTATAGTTAATATATTATTTATTTAATAATAACTTTAATAATAATGTTTGGGGATAGTGGGGATAAGTGTCTGAAAATGTCGGTTTTCCTATGTTTTTGACTGTGTAAATCTTGTGAATAAGTTGTAGATAAGTGTCGATTATTGTCCACATAGGTGTGAACTTGTTGTAGATAGTTGTTTTTATTTGTCGGTTTTTAGTAATCTAAATTTCAGTGATTTTCCCTGTTATATTTTTAAAATTCGTAGATTTATGATGAAAAATAAGAGATTTTTAATAAAAATGGAATGAGGAAATTTCGACATTTTTTTTAAAATATAATGATTTTATACATTTTAAGATTATTCAGCAAATTTAGAGTTAAAAAGATAGAAAGTAACTAATTTTTTATATAAGATGTGAATTAATACATATTTTAAAGGAATTTGTTTTAATATCTGGGGGTTAAATTTTAATTGAGAAATTTATATTAAGATAAAATTAATTTAATTTAATTCAGATAGCTGGCCATATTCTTTATTAAAGAATATGGATGAATTTTTTTATTTACGACAAAGTTTGATATTATATTATATATTTTTTATTTATAATAATAACAATAATAATAAATGTTGTGAATAATGTGGATAAACGTCTGAAAATGTCGATTTTACCATGTTTATACCTGTGTGTATCTTGTGAATAAGTTGTAGATAAGTGTCGATTATTGTCCACAGAGTTGTTTACAGTGTGTAGATAACTTATTTTATTGTCGAAATTTTAGAATAGAAGCAAGCGGAATTATAACACGAAAATAAGATGCATTTTATTTTAATTTTGAGATATTTTTCCTGTATTAGTGCATAAAAAAAGATTAGAGATAAAACTCTCTAATCTTTTTTATTTACCTAAACAGAATTTACTGAAGAGTTCATCTAGTAACGAATCTCCAATTTCTTCTCCTAGAATTTCTCCAAGTGAATACCAGGCATTTTTTATATCGATTTCTACCATATCCACAAGCATTCCCATTTGCATAGCATTGATGGCATCTTCAATTGAAGTAATGGCTTGTTTTAATTTTGCAATATGGCGTGCATTTGATAAGTAAGTCATATCAGATGAACCAATGTCCCCGATTTCAAACATTTTTTTGATACTATTTTCTAAGACTTCGATTCCTTGCTCAAGTACCATTGATGTTTCTACATACGATGGTAATTCAGAACGTTCAATGTTAGTTTCTAAGTCAGTTTTATTTAAGATGATGATACGATTTTTATCGGCAGTTAATTGTAATAATTCACGATCATCAGCAGTTAATGCTTCATTATTATTTAAAACAAGTAAGACTAATTCGGCTTCATTGATTAATTTCTTAGATTTTTCGACACCAATCGCCTCAACGATATCTTTCGTTTCACGAATTCCAGCTGTATCAATTAAGTTTAAGGTTAATCCCCCGATATTGATATATCCTTCTACTGTGTCGCGTGTTGTTCCAGCAATGTTGGTTACGATAGCTTTTTCTTCGCGCATTAATTGATTGAGAAGGCTCGATTTTCCGACGTTAGGACGCCCGATAATTGCAGTTTTAATTCCATCTCGTAGGATTTTCCCTGTTTTAGCTGTGTCGAGTAGTTTTAACATTTTTTCGTGAATCTCGATTGAACGAGGAAGTAAAATGTCATTCGTCATTTCTTCCACATCATCGTACTCTGGATAGTCGATGTTAACTTCGATGTTAGCAACAATATTTAAAATTTCTTCGCGCATTTCTTTGATTAGGCGAGATACACGTCCATCTAATCCATTTAAAGCAAGTGATAAGGATTGTTCACTTTTGGCGTGAATAATGTCCATGATTGATTCAGCTTGTGCTAAGTCGATACGTCCATTTAAGAACGCACGTTTTGTAAATTCTCCTGGTTCAGCGATTCGTGCACCAGCCACCAATAATAATTCAAGAATTTTATTTGTGACTAAGATTCCACCGTGACAGTTAATTTCAACGACGTCTTCGGCTGTGAATGTTTTAGGTGCTCGCATAACAGAGACTAATACTTCATCGACTTTTTTATTTGTTTCAGGATCATATATAAAACCATAGTTAATGGTATGGCTCGGTACTGTTGTTAAATCTTTACCACGGAATAGTTTATTGGCAATTGGTAAAGCGTCATCTCCACTAACACGAATAATTGAAATGGCACCTTCACCCATTGCGGTTGCAATTCCCGCAATTGTATCTTGTAACATGTGGACACCTCCATTACAGTTATGTTAATTTTATTTAAATTTTATTCTAGATGTATTTATTTTAACACTTTCTCTAAAAAAACGTCAAAATAGACCTCTTTGGAGGTCTATTTATCGTTTATATTTAATCATAATGTATCGGTTCGGATCGGCACCTTCAGACACGGTCTGGATGTGTTTCCAATCAGATAAAGCTTGATGGATTAATCGGCGATCGTATGCATTCATCGGATCAAGTTTAGCATCGATTTTTGTTTGAGTGACTTCTTTAGCAATTTTGCGTGCGAAGTACTCAATTTTTTGGTTGTGTTGTTGTTTATAGCCGTTAATATCCACAAGTACTTTTAAATGAGATTTGGTATATTGATTCACGACTTGGCTAGTTAAGGTTTGAATGGCTTGAAGTGTTTTTCCTTCACGGCCAATAATCATTCCATTGTTATTGCTGTCTATGTTAAATGTGACAGAATGTTGTGCCGAATCTACTTCGACAGTTCCTTCTAAACATAAATCACTAAGTAGTTGAAGAAGATATTTTTTTCCTTCTTCGATTGGATCAAGATTTAATGTGACCTTTGCTTTAACATAGGCTCCAATTCCGAAGATCCCTTTTTTCTCTTCCAATACATGAATCGTCAAATGTTGTTGGTCGTGATGAAAATGATTCTGTGCTGCCACAATGATATCATCCATAACTTTTCCTTCGAATATTTTGGATTTCATCTAAATCACTTCTTTCTTTGAAATATTTCCGACCAACGTTTGAATCCATGCTATGAATGTCTGCCAGTTTTTATTTCAACAGATGGTCGACACGTCCTAATACAATTGTAATCCTTTTTATTTTGGAATAATATCCATTTTTTTATATAGTTGTTCTAATTTTTCTTTAAAAGTTGCATAGTCTAAATCTTTTACGCCTTTACGAGCGATTACGAAGTAATCATAATCTGGATTCATTTCATGCTTATGTTCAGTTGTGACGTTACGGATGTAGCGTTTGATTTTATTACGTTCAAAGGCTTTTCCGATTTTTTTCCCAACTGAGATTGCAATTCTGAAGTTGTCAGTCTCTTTATTGGCATACTTATATACAATAAAGTAAGGATTCGCTTTTGAACGTCCTCGTTTCATGACTTGTTCAATTTCTTGACTTTTTTTAATTCGATAACTTTTTTGCATGTTCTCACCCGCTATATTTTTTTAGCTAGTAAAAAGACCACTTTAAAGAGTGGTCTTATGCACATAACACTTTTCTACCTTTTTTACGACGACGAGCTAAAACATTGCGTCCTCCTGGTGTTGCCATACGAGCGCGGAAACCATGAGTTTTTGCACGTTTACGTTTGTTTGGTTGCCAAGTACGTTTCATCTATAACACCTCCTAAGAGTTTTATACCATAGCATAGTTCAATATTATAGTGAATCATCACTATAAAGTCAATCATTACTTTTTGGATATATGTGTATCCAAAAGTTATCCATTGTGGATATGTGAATATAGATGAGTTATACACCACTTAACTTTTTTATTCCACAATATTATTCACAATTCGACACGGTGTTTATACCTTACTCTGTGGATATTGGGGATAAATGTGAAAAACGTTGATATTATCAATAAAATTGCTGTGAGTTATCCACTGTCGATTGTCGAAAAGTGTAGGAGTTTGTTAAATGATATCACATATCCACAAGCATGTTTATAACTTTTTGTTGATTTTTTGAACATTGTGGACTTTTTTAATATTTTGTTATGCTATAATGTTGATAGAAGAGACTTTAGGATGAGGTGTATGCGGTGGAAAAATATCAACGAATATGGGATGATGCTATTGATCGATTAAAATCGAATATTTCTCAACAATCTTTTGATATGTTCTTTAGCACTCCAAAGAAAGTGTATAAAGTTAAAAATAATAAAATGTATGTTGTGGTTCAAAATAATCACGAACAATTTATGCTAGATAAATTTTATTTAAAAGAAGTTGTTGAAATGATTGCTGAAGTATCAGGTTTCAACTACGATGTTAAATTTATTACGAATGATTATGTAAAAAATGATCAGCAAGCATTTGATTTAACCAAACCCGATCCTAATCTTCCAAAATATTATCGTGGAAACTTAAATACGACGTATACGTTTGATCGCTTTGTTGCGGGGAAAAGCAATCGTTTAGCGTATATGATTGCTTTACAGGTTGCAGAACGTCCAGGAGAAGTTGCCAATCCACTTTATATTTTCGGTGGGGTAGGTCTAGGAAAGACACATTTAATGCAAGCAATTGGAAATTTCATTTTAGATGATAATCCTTCATCTCGAATTTTATATTGTACATCAGAGAAGTTTATTGATGATTATCGTCATGCGACGCTAGATAATAATTTTGAAGCATTTAAAGAAAAGTATCGTAATATTGATGTTTTATTAATTGATGATATTCAGTTTTTATCTAAAAAAGAACAAACACAAACTGAGTTTTTCAATACGTTCAATGAACTTTATAATAATAATAAGCAAATTGTTATTACATCAGATCGTCCAGCATCTGATTTAAAAGATATCATGGATCGTTTAACTTCACGTTTTGAATGGGGATTGCAAGCTGATATTCAAATTCCAGATACGCAAACGCGCATCGAGATCATGAAGAAAAAATTGGCCGGAGAAAATATTAATCTAGAAGAATTCCCAGAGGAAGTTTTAGAATTTATCGCAAGTAAGTTTAATAGTAATGTTCGTACATTAGAAGGGGCATTGAAACGATTGATTTTTTATGCGACAATTAATAATTCAGACTTTACGATTGAACTGGCAAATGAAGCGTTAAGAGATCTATTTAAAGCAGAGCAAAAAAATTCAAAAGTAGATGTGAATAACATTATTAAAGAAGTCGGAGCGTACTACGATGTGTCGGTTGCTGACATTTTATCGAAAAAACGTAAGAAAAATATTGCGTATGCTCGACAAGTTGCGATGTTTTTAACACGTGAATTAACGGGAAGCTCGTTCCCAAAAATCGGGGAAGCTTTTAGCGGACGAGATCACACAACGATTATGCATGGTTGTGAAAAGATTGAAAAAGAGCTTAAAGAAAGTGATGAACTTAAAAAAGCAATTAGCGATTTAAAACAAGTTCTATCTTAACTTATAAACAGGTAAGTGGAGAGAAAATGACGGTTTATCTACACACTATCCACAAGTTATCCACAAGGCTAAAACCTCAATTTTATGATGTTTTTAGTCATTATCCCCTATATCCACAAAATTTATTACTAAAAAGATTATTAAAAAGCTATAATATATAATTATATAGGAGTGATTAAGTTGAAAATTAAAGTTGATCGTCAATTGTTACTAACCCAGCTGTCGTATATTAGCAAGGCAATTCCTACAAAGACACCACTTCCAGTGTTAACAGGGATTAAGTTTGTTGTTGCAGAAGAAGGTCTTTACTTAACAACGAGTGATTCAGATATTACGATTAATACTTTTTTACCGTTAGAGGTAAACGATACGCAAGTGATTCAAATTGATTCTGTCGGATCAATCATTATTCCAGGGAAATATTTTATTGAAATTATTAAAAAATTAAATGGTGACAATATCGAAATCAGTACATTTGAAGGAAATTATGTCACAATTAAATGTGGACGAAGTGAGTATACGTTAAATGGATTTGATGTGACTCAATATCCAAATATTGAGTTAATCAAACATGATAATCCAATTCATTTAGAAAAACAATTATTAAAAACGATTATTCGTCAAACGGTATTCTCAACAGCAAATAGTGAAAACCGTCCAGTGTTAACAGGGGTTAATTTCCGTTATGATGCAGATGAGTTAATGTGTGTAGCAACAGATAGCTTCCGTTTATCGAAAAAGCTTGTTCCGTTAAACAAGTTACATGAACCATTTAACATTGTTATTCCAGGACGTAGTTTAATCGAGTTATCAAAAATTTTAGATGATTCTCATGAATCAGTGGATGTCTATTTAGCAAATAATCAAATTTTATTCCAAATTGGAAATATTTCATTCCAATCTCGTTTATTAGATGGGATTTATCCAGAAACAAAAGAATTCGTTCCAACGACATTCGGGATTGAAATCAAAGCAAATTATCATGAATTATATAATGCATTTGATCGTGCTGCTTTAATTGCACGTGATCAAGTTTCAAATGTTGTTAAATTAAATATTTTACCTGAAGAAGGTAAGTTATTAATTACAGCAAATTCTCCAGAGGTTGGAAAAGTTGAAGAAGAAGTTCAAGTTGAAATGATTTCAGGTGGAGAATTACGTATTGCATGTAGTGCTTTATTTATCATCGATGCTTTAAAGGCAATCAATAATTCAGATGTAATTATGAGTTTCAATGGTGATATGCGTCCATTTATTTTACGTGATCAATACGATGAAACAACAATTCAATTAATTGTTCCAGTTCGTATGGAGTAGTTAAGAGCCGCTAGGCTCTTTTTTTTGTGTGGATAAATGAACAGTTATACACAGGCTAGTGGAATACATTTGATAAGTTTCGACAAACTATGCAAAAGTTCGCTAATGATTAATCATAAAATTAGTTCAAATTAGAAGAAAGAGCTTGTGGATAAGATGGATAACTTTTGGTGAATCTCCCCTACAAGGAAATATCTCGTTAAAAAGAGGTCAATTGTAAGGAGGATTTCTATGCTCATATATGGGAATTAGTGCGGATCATTGCCCTTGAAAAATCAGGTAAAACTTGATACGCCAGACTCAACAATTGAAGTGATTCATCATGTTTTATTGTCTATTTTAGACGTAGGATTTAATGGAATTTTTGTGGTGATTTTAACTTGAGTAGAAGTGGTGCGAACTATATCCACAAGATATTTGTTTTTTTTTACATAAGGTGATTGGAGATATAACTTGAATGTATTGTTTCAGAAGAAATTGGTATGGTTAGTCATTGGAGCGTTCGAGTTTAAATGAAAGAAAATCTCCAGTTCAGGGGATTTTTTTGTTAAAAAAAGACCAACTACAAGAGTTGGTCGGAGTAATCAAGTTATGATTTTTTTGTTGCCTGAATAAATTTTTTGATGACTGAATCACCTGAGTAGTTCAAGACTCCATTTTTGTAAACACGTGCTCCAAATGTTAGAATCACGACGATCACAACAATGTTTAAGGCAATTGAAAGCCAAATCATTGGGGTTGATACGGTCATTGTAGCGACGCGAAGTGGCATGATATAAGGTGAAATGAATGGAATCATGGACATGATTTTGATAAAGGGTGCCTCAGGTGCAGTCATTCCAAAGATTCCGATGTAGAATGAAACGAGTCCAATGACCATGATAGGTGAAATGGCGATTTGATATTCTTCCACAGAACTGATAATTGAGCTTAAAATGAGTACACTTACGAGATAGACTAGGTAAGCAACGATAGCAAAAATAATGATGTAAATAACGATTTTTGCTTGTTCGGGAGAAATCATGACTGAGACCGTATCAAGTACTTCGGTAGGCAAACTCTTTAGCATGTATTGAATTGAAATAGTGAATAAGACCATGAAAATGGTAAGTTGCGTTAAGGCGTATAAGCTGTTATACACAATTTTTCCGTAAAGTTGTTTGATTGGCGAAATGGAAGTAATAATAATTTCCATGACTCTTGATGTTTTCTCTTCCATGATTTCTTGACCGGCATAGACCGAGTAAAGATATGAAAATAAGAAGATGAGGATAATGGCAATATAAGCTATGGCTAAGTTGCCCATTGATTCCTCAGCGGTTTGTGCATTTTCATCTAATGAGATTTTTTCCATTGAGAAGTTTTGATTGAGTAAATTAACTTGCTCTTGAGTCAGCTTCGCCGATTTCATAGCAATTTGCTTGTTATAACCTGAAAGAACTTGCTCTCCAATGGTGTAGTAAGAGCTGTTAGAAAAATCTTTGGCCACATAGGTTGCACTAAGGAGATTTTGTTCATTGTAGTTGATGATGAAATAGGCTGAGATATCCCCATCTTCGACTTTTTGGTTAAGAACGTCTTCTGACTCAGTCCCTTGTTCTAAGATCACTTCAGGTAATAAATTATTAAAATCTTTTTGAAATTGTGAATAGAGTTGATTTGTTTCATCCACAATATAAATTGTTTCAGAGTAATCAAAAGTTTCATTAAAAAATTTAACGATGGATCCGAGTTGGCTGATGAGTAATCCAACAATGATTAGAAAGATATTAAATCCAATAAAAGCTTTACTTTTAATTTTACGTAAATAGTTATACAAAACATAATTCCAAAACTTACTACTCTTCATAGGCTTGTCCCACCTTTTCAATAAAAATTTCATGTAGTGATGGCTCACACACGAGGAATTTTTCAATGGAATGTTCAGGTTTTAAAGCATTGAAGATGGTTGAGGTATGCTGTTTATGATCAATTCGGACGCACCAATCGTCTTGCTGGCGAGTCACCTCAACGACATGAGGAATTGATTTTAAGTAATCGGCATCAAGCTTTCCTTGAATTAAAATCGTTCTTGCATTGTAACTTTGTTTAATTTCTTTGAGTTGGCCTTGTAAAACGGTGCGTCCTTTGCGAAGAATTGTTAGACGATCGCAGAGGGTTTCAATATGTTCCATTCTATGAGAAGAGAAGATAATTGTTTTTCCTTGGTTTTTAAAGTTAATAATTTCTTCTTTCATCATTTCCAGATTAATAGGATCAAGACCAGTGAAGGGTTCATCTAAAATAATGAGTTCGGGATTGTGGATAACGGCGCAAATAAATTGAACTTTTTGTTGATTACCTTTTGATAATTCTTTAATTTTTTTGTTTTTATAGTCGGAGATATTAAATTTTTCAAGCCACGCATCTAGTTCTTTTTCAGTTTTATCTTCAGACATTCCTTTTAGCATGGCTAAATAGCTAACTTGTGTTTTAACCGTTAATTTTTGAAGTAGTGCTCGTTCTTCAGGTAAATAACCGAGAAGATCATTAATTGATTCATTCATCTTCTGACCGTCCCACGTAATTTCACCAGACGTCTGCTCATAAAGACCTAAAATCATACGAAAGGTTGTGGTTTTTCCAGCTCCATTCGCGCCAAGTAAACCATAAATTTCTCCTTTTTGAAGACTAAGATTTAAATCCACGACGGCATGTGTATCATGAAAAATCTTATTCACATTCTTTAAAACTAGCATGCAAGTCTCCCCCCTGTTGTCATAATAAAAGTTCAAATCGAATGAGTATACGACATTGATATGTCTATTATGATATATACCGTTTTGAATAACAACTTTTTTCTGTTACAAAAACTGGATATTGAATAATGATTTTCATTTTTAATTTAAAAATGTAGGAAAAAAGCTAAAAAGTTGTTTTATATTATCGATTTTTGTTTACTATTTTATACACAGATGTTATTTTTATTGTTTATTGTCGAGTTTTAGATGTAAAATAAGAATAGTCTTTTGATAGAGTTGAAGTTTATTTGTTTACTGTAAGGAGTGAGCTTTATGATATATGATGTAATCGTCGTAGGTGGAGGGCATGCCGGAATTGAAGCAGCTCTTGCTCCAGCACGAATGGGTTGCAAAACGTTAATGGTAACTGGAGATATTAATCGTATTGGACATATGCCATGTAATCCAGCCATCGGTGGACCAGCGAAAGGAATCGTAGTTCGTGAGATTGATGCTTTAGGTGGAGAAATGGGTGTTAATACAGATAAAACGCATATTCAAATGCGTATGTTAAACACAGGGAAAGGTCCAGCGGTTCGTGCACTTCGTGCTCAAGCAGATAAAGTGGAATACCCTCGTGAGATGCAAAAAACAGTTTTAGCACAAGAAAATTTAGACGTTAAAGAAGCAATTGTGGATAAGTTAATTGTTGAAGACGCAGAAGTGAAGGGAATTCAGTTAGAAACTGGGGAACAAATTTTCTCAAAAACGGTTATTTTAACAACAGGAACTTACATGCATTCAAAAGTTATGATTAGTGATGAGATTACGTTAAGTGGCCCAGATGGTGCGAAGACCTCATTAGGATTATCTCAACACTTAAAAGATTTAGGGTTTGAATTATTCCGTTTAAAAACAGGAACACCACCTCGTGTTGCAGCGGATAGTGTTGATTTCTCTAAAACAGAAATTCAACCTGGGGATGACGTCATTCGTGCGTTTAGTTTTGACACTAAAGATCATTTACCACTTGAAGATCAAGTGCCATGTTATTTAACTTATACAGGTGAAGAAACACATCGTATTATTATGGATAACTTAGAGCGTTCGTCAATGTATTCTGGAGTGGTTGAAGGGGTTGGGCCACGTTATTGTCCATCAATTGAGGATAAAATTGTTCGTTTTAATGATAAGCCTCGTCATCAAATCTTTTTAGAGCCAGAAAGTAAACACATCCCTGAAATTTATGTTCAAGGGTTCTCAAGTAGTTTACCACGCGATGTTCAAGAGCAAATGATTCGTACGATTCCAGGTCTTGAAAATTGCCGCATTGTTAAATATGCGTACGCTATTGAGTATGATGCGATTAAGCCTGTCCAATTATGGCCATCATTAGAAACTAAATTAGTTAAAAACTTATATAGTGCTGGACAAATTAACGGAACAAGTGGATATGAAGAAGCAGCGGGTCAAGGAATCATGGCTGGAATTAATGCTGCCCTTCGTGTTCAAGGAAAAGATCCATTAATTTTAAAACGTAGTGAAGCTTATATTGGGGTATTAATTGATGATCTAGTTACAAAAGGAACATTAGAACCTTATCGTTTATTAACTTCTCGTGCGGAGTATCGTTTATTATTACGTCATGATAATGCTGATTTGCGTTTACGTGAATATGGTCGTCAAGTAGGGTTAATTAATGATGAAAAATACGCAGCATTCTTAGATAAAAAAGCTGAGATTGCAGCAGAAAAAGAACGTTTATCTGAAATTAAAATTACACCTAAAGGAAATACTAATGAGTATTTAGCGACAATTCCATCATCACCATTAAAGGATGGAATTACGGCATTAGAATTATTAAAACGTCCAGAGATTACTTATGAACATATCCACAACTTAATTGAAGAGAAAAATGAATCAATTTCTGCTGAAGCAATTGAGCAATTAGAAATTCAAGTTAAGTATGAAGGATATATTAATAAGGCTCTTCAACAAGTAGAAAAAGTTCAAAAAGTTGAAGAGAAAAAAATCCCGGATCATATCGATTACGATGATGTGCCAAACTTAGCGATTGAAGCAAAACAAAAGTTAAAAGACATTCGACCATTAACGATTGGTCAAGCAAGTCGTATTTCAGGGGTAAATCCAGCGGATATTTCAATTTTAATGGTTTACATTGAATCAGGACGTGCAAATAAAGTAAGTGAATAATAAATCAGAGTTAAGAGAGGAGACTTTCTTAACTCTTTATGTAGTAAGGAGTGGAAGATATGACACCGGAACAATTTTATGACAAGGTAAAAGAATTTGGAATTGAGTTAACTGAAGAACAAAAATGGCAGTTACATCGTTATTATGAATTATTAGTTGAGTGGAACGAGAAAATGAACTTAACTGGAATTACAGAAGTAAATGAAGTTTATTTAAAGCATTTCTATGATTCGTTACTTGGCTTTTTAATGTTTGAAGATATCCACAACTGCAAAACATTATGTGATGTTGGATCAGGAGCTGGATTCCCAGCTTTACCTGTTAAAATCGTTTTTCCACATTTAAAGATGGATTTAGTCGATTCCCTAGGAAAACGCGTTAATTTCTTAAATCATGTCATTGCAGAAACGAAGCTTGAAAATATTAAAGCGTATCATTCACGTGCGGAAGAATATGCATCGAAGCATCGTGAATCATTTGATATCGTCACAGCTCGTGCAGTTGCTCGTTTAAATATTTTATCTGAGTTATGTGTCCCATTAGTTAAAGAAGGTGGATATTTCATTGCGTTAAAAGGACAAACAGGTGATGAAGAATTAGTAGAGTCAAAACGTGCCTTAGATACATTTGGTGTAGAAATCATTGATGTGAAGCATGTTGAGTTACCGGAAGAAGCGGGATCACGCACTAATATTTATACAAAAAAATACAAGAAGACGCCGAATAAGTATCCTCGAGCTTATGGTCAAATCAAAAATAAACCATTAAAATAGCATTAAATGTCACCGGCAGGGACATTACTATAGAAATTCTAGAAAAAAGAAGAAAAATACGCTATAATTTAAACATTAAGATTGATTTTCGATTTTTATTATAAGGGGGATATAGGGTGTTTAACATTTTTTCACGAGATGATTCACGTAATCAGCCAAAAGATGAAGTAACTCAATTGCCTATCTCAAAAATCGTTCCGAATAAATATCAACCACGAAATATTTTTAATGATGAAAAAATTTTGGAATTATCAGAATCTATCAAAGAACATGGTGTGATTCAACCGATTGTTGTTCGTAAGTTTAAAGAGGGTTATGAAATTATTGCGGGAGAAAGACGTTATCGTGCATCTAAGTTAATTGGACTAGATAAAGTTCCTGCGATTGTCCGAGACTATGATGATAAGCAATCAGCTTCTATTGCAATTGTTGAGAATATTCAGCGAGAGGATTTAACTGCAATCGAAGAAGCATTAGCTTATAAACAGTTGATTGATTTACATGGGATTACTCAAGCTGCATTAGCAAAGCAAATGGGAAAATCTCAATCAACAGTCGCAAATAAAATTCGTTTATTAAATTTATCTGAGCATGTTCAACAAGCAGTTTTAGAGCGTAAAGTGACAGAACGTCATGCGCGTGCATTATTATTAGTTAAAGATGAAGAACTGCAATTCCAACTTTTAGAGAAGATTATTGAGAAGGATTTAAATGTTTCAGAAACTGAGCGTTTAATTGATGAAACGTTAAATCCAAAAGAGAAAGCAGTAAAACCACAAACGATTTCTCGTATGCCAAGAGATTGTCGTATTGCCATGAATACTTTTAAACAAGCCATTATGATGGTTGAAAAAACAGGTATGAGAGTCGAACATGAAACTGAAGAGTTAGATGACTCATATGTGATTAAAATTTCATTACCCAAACATAAACATTAATAAAAAGAGAAAAGACAGGCGATTGAATGCCTGTCGTTTTTCTTTGTTGTGGATAAATTAGAGGAGATCAGAAAATGAGAGTTACAGTTAGTTCGTGTTTGTTAGGGATAGACTGCAGATATTGTGGAGATGGTTATCCACAAGAAGGAATTTTGAAATTAATTAAGGACCATCAAGTGATTCCATTATGTCCTGAACAATTAGGGAGTTACCTATTATTCTACGGCAATCAGTTGAATTGGTGAATGGGCGTGCTGTGGATAAGTTTAGATGTGATATGACGGAGTAGTTTTCGAAAGGGGCAGAAGAGGTTGATAAGATTGCTCATTTATTTGAAGTTAAGGTTGGAATTTTAAAAAGTAATAGTTCATCGTGTGGTTGTGGATAAGTTTATGATGGAACATTTAGTGGTCAATTAACGAGTGGCGATGGAATGACAGCCCGTTTATTGAAGAAATCGGATATTAAAATTTATAATGAGGATAATTTCAAGAAAGCTTTCTAATATTAAGTTTTCTACGACATTTTTCACCACCTATTTAATAAAAAAATCGAAGTTTGTAAATAATAATCACTAATAAGATTAGTCATTTCAAAAAGTTCAAAATTTACTGATCAAGCGCCAAATTTATTTTTCATAACCTATCATTTCGTGGTAAAATATTAACAAGTATGACTTTAGGAGGGTTAATATGGGGAAAATTATCGCTATAACGAACCAAAAAGGTGGAGTTGGTAAGACGACATCTAGTATTAACTTATCAGCATCCTTGGCTTACTTGGGTCATAAAGTATTACTTGTTGATATGGATCCCCAAGCTAACGCCTCTACTGGTATTGGTGTTTATAAAGGCGATGCTGAGTTAACTGTTTTTGATTTATTGGTGGATGAAATTCCAACTAATCAAGTAATTTTAAAAACGAATGAAGAAAATTTATTTTTAATTCCATCGTCTCAAGAATTAGCAGGATTTGAGTCGATGATTGTCATGGAAAAAGACCGTGAGTTTAAGTTATTACCAAAACTTGAACAAGTCAAAGAATATTTTGATTATATTATTATCGATTGTCCACCATCACTTGGACTTTTGACAATTAATGCGTTATCTGCAGCAGATTCGACATTGATTCCAGTACAATGTGAGTATTATGCATTAGAGGGATTAACACAATTATTAAATACAATTCGTATTGTTCAACGCCGTTTAAATCGAAATTTATCGATTGAAGGGGTGTTATTAACAATGCTTGATCGCCGTACTCGTTTAGGATTAGATGTAATCAATGAAGTTAAATTATATTTCAAAGAGAAAGTGTTTAATACTATTATTCCACGTTTAGTTCGTTTAAGTGAGGCGCCATCATTCGGAAAGTCAATTATTGCTTATGATCAAAAATCGTCAGCTGCTCAATTTTACATTGATTTAGCTAAAGAGGTGGTTAAAAATAATGTCGACTAATAGATTAGGAAGAGGTTTAGGTGCACTATTTCAAGAGCATGATATTGAGAGTCTTGAATCGTTTGAGCAAGTCAAAGAAGGGGAAGTGATTCACCAATTAGAGGTGAAGAGTTTAAGACCTAACCCATATCAACCACGAAAGTATTTTGATGAGAATAAGATTAAAGAATTAGCGATGTCAATTAAAGAACATGGTGTGTTCCAACCTATTATCGTTAAAAAAGATATTAAAGGTTATATTATTATTGCAGGGGAGCGCCGATTTAGAGCTGCTCAAAAAGCGGGATTACCAACTATTCCAGCAATCATTCGTGAGTTTAATGATCATTTAATGATGGAATATGCATTAATTGAAAATTTACAACGTGAAGATTTAACAGCCATTGAGGAAGCCGAAGCTTATCGTCTGTTAATGCAAAAATTAGATTTAACTCAAGAGCGCTTAGGTGAACGTCTTGGAAAGAGTCGTGCCTACATTGCCAATACGATGCGTTTATTACAGTTACCACGCTCTGTGCAAGATGATATTGAAAATGGTGTCATTTCAGTTGGACATGGAAAAGTATTAGCTGGGTTAAAAGATGAAGAATTAATTTTAAAGTTTACGAATATTATTAAAGAAAAACAAATTTCAGTGCGTGAGTTAGAAGATTTAGTAAAACAAGTTGGAACGGCTCAAGCTGAAGAAGATAAAAAGACGAAAAGAGAAGTAAACCCCCATTTAGAGTACGTGGAGTCGAATTTGAAATCGTATTTTGGAACGAAAGTCAAACTTAAAGAAAAGAATGGGAAAGGTCAAATCATTATTGATTATATGACTATGGATGATTTAAATCGTTTACTCGAGAAGATGGGTTTAGAATAAAAACTAAGGAGTGAGCTATTTGAATTTATTATTTTTATCAAATGTATTAGCTGATAAAATTCAGAACTTTTTGGCAACAGATCAGTTAAATACTTTTTTAATCAATGCTGGATTTAAAATTGTTAGTGTTATTTTAATCCTTGTAATTATGTCAATCGTCAGAAAACTCGGTAAGAATATGATTAAAAAAGCATTTGCCGTGAATATTGAACGTATTCAAAAAGTAACGGGAGGAACGGAAAGACGAAAAGAGACGTTTGAAAGTTTAGCTCTTAATATTTGGCGTTATGCGGTGAATATTGTTTTAATTTTATGGTTATTATCGGTTTTTGTCTCATTAGATAAGTTATTAGTCGCTTCAAGTGCACTTGTTGTGGTCATTGGATTTGCGGCAAAGAGTATGCTTGATGATATCACCATGGGATTCTTTATTATTTTTGAAGATTTATTTTCAGTTGGAGATTTTATCGAAATTGATGGAAATACCGGAACAGTTACAGAAATCGGATTACGTTCAGTTAAAATTCGTGTTTTAACGGGTGAAATCGTGATTATTCCAAATGGGAATATTGGAAAAGTTATTAACCATTCGGTCTCAAATGGTCAAGCGGTATTAGATATCGGAATCGCCTATGAGGCGGATCTTGATAAGGCGATTTCAGTTTTACAGAAGGTTGCGTCAGAAGCTTTTAATCAATATGACGATATCCTTCAAGTTCCTCAAGTTTTAGGGGTACAGGAATTAGCAGATTCAGCTGTGGTGATTCGTATGATAGCTGAAGTCTCACCACTTCAACAGTGGCACATTCAACGTGAATTACGTCGCTTAATCAAGTTGACGTTTGACCGAGAGAATATTGAAATCCCTTACTCTAAAATGATGGTTTATCAAAAGAATGAAGGGAGTCCATCTCATGAATAATGTGACATTTGGTTTAAATGATATTGTTGAGATGAAAAAGCCACATCCTTGTGGCACAAATCGTTGGCAAGTGGTCCGTTTAGGCGCAGATATCAAGATTAAATGTTGTCATTGTGAGCGTATGTTAATGATGCCACGACCTGAATTTAAGAAAAAGATGAAGAAGGTTTTAGAGTCAGCACAAGAGAGTGAAAATATCTAATTTTAAAACTGGAAAAAAAGCGTTGAAATCCATTGATTTCAACGCTTTTTATGTGCGCCCGGCA
>NZ_JAMQUU010000033.1:0-66142 GCF_025594975.1 Turicibacter sp. T129
GGACTTTAACCCGTTAGATAATACCCATGCCGGGCGCACATAAAAAGGATTCCTTGATGGAATCCTTTTTTAATGAGTTTTCTTTTTATAAACACTCGTATGTAAAAACTGTTCGTAGACCACTTCCCCATCAGCATTATAGCCATAAAGCGTCGTATCTGCCTTTAGCCCGCCATCATAGATGATCGTTTTAGGACGATAAGTAATGCCATGTAGCGCTTCGGAATTCGACCAAATTTCAACCGTTAGGCTTCCATATTGCGCATAAGTATGAATGTAGATTGGATATTCTAGCGTGTTAATGAACTTTAAATCAATCGCATTATCCGCCATCGTGGCATCTTGACCGAGTGGAACATAACTAACTGGCAAACTATGATTGCGTCGCTCAGTGGCGATAATACCTGCCTTAAGTTGAGCATTATAAAGGGTTGAAGAGACTTGGCAGATTCCCCCTCCAACTCCAGGAACAGCTCTCCCATTTAAAAAAATCGTTGCATTCACATAACCATGCGCGCCATCAACCGGGGACACCTTTTCTGCATAAGAAAACTGTTCACCCGGCATCAAAATCGTATGATTGATTTTAGATGCGGCTAGCTCAACATTTTTAGCACGAGGAATTCCTGTTGGATAATCTGTCGAATAAGAGGAAATCTTAGTGTTGATCATTTTTAACTGCTCAATATCTCGTTCACGAGGATCAGTCATCACATTTGCCTCAACCTCAATCGGATCCATAGAACTTATATCCAGTTCCTCAATTAACATATCCCTTAATTCTTCGGTCAAAATGAGTTGACCATCTTGACCTTCATTTAATTTTAAGATTCCGTAACCAGCCATTTCGAATTTCGGTTCCACTTTTTCAACATAAACCTCTTTCTCGATCATTCGCGCCCATTTTTCAACTTCATCATGATCATAAGTATAGCCGACCGTAAATTCATAACGCATCGGCTCTTTGATTTGAGAGACCTGTTCCATTAGTTCTAAATCTTTTCCAATCGCAATAATTTCATCAACTAACTGGTCGATCTCTTGATTAACCGTCGGATTAAACTGTGATAACGTTGTTTCAAAATCTTTTTCTCCAACATGAACGATGATTTTCCGTTCTTTATACTGCTTTATTTGATCATCAATCATCGCTTTAATCTCATCTCGATTTAAGTTCGACACGTCTAAATCATTAATAAAGATATTTGGTAAGGCGATGTCTTCATACGCTAACACTAACGCTTTCGCATCTTGAAATTCCAACATCTTATATGCAACGAACGATAAGATAAACACCGTATTTAAAAAAGCAATGATTAAGCGAATGATTCGTCCTTGATTCATCTCCATCTCCTATATACCTCCTTTGTTAATGATTTTAGTGTCTCTTCTTAGGTTGTCGAGTGAATGTAATATTTATTCTCACAGACGACAATTTCACCAATTTTTTGTTTTGAAGTCAGCATTTTCCCAGTTGTTAGGTGCGTGTGTTGACCTTGTTTTTTCACTTCTCTCTCATATACCTCATCCCAATAAAAAATAGGTTGCCCACATAACTGAGACTGGATTCTTAATAAGTAGATTTTATTTTGAAGTATTAATCGTTGCTTTTTCGTCTCATTTAACCGTGTATATAATAACTGAAGAGGATTCTCTTGACTCATCAGCACTTGTTGTTGAATATTTTCATAGAGTCGTTGCCATTCACTCTGTTTTGGAAAATTTTCTATTGACCATTTGGTGAAGCTCTCATCATAAGCATCCCGTTTCGCTAATGCGTTTGATTTCACCCTTGGAATAAATAATCCTGACGGACTCACATGATACTGACTCCGGATGCGATTAATCGATTCATCTATTTGATGCTTGTCTAATCTAAACGTCGATTGATTCGTTGAAATAAGTGTTTTTAAGACTTGTTGTCTCAAGGTTAATTGTTCGAGTTCATATAATTGTTGAGCCATCATTTGACTAATATCAGATGAAAAACATTGAAAATGAGTTAACTTTAATCGTGATAAATCAATTAAATCAATTTCAGATTCATGATTGAGTTGCCCTGAAATGAGCTTTAATGCTACGAATCGCTTTCTGAGTGTCGGTGATAACCGGCACGCTAACGTTTGTAACTTTAAATTTCCACCTTCAATTAAAAAATATTCCCGAAAAATATAACAATCTAACTTCAAGTCCGTTTGATTTTGCTTCGCAACACCTTCGACTTTTACCGTGAACGTCACATTTTGTTTGGTCGTACTAGCTCGAACTTGAATAATTGGAAAATATAGCTTATCATGTGCCGTAAAGGTCACCCGACCATCGTCTTGTTTAATGGGAAATCGAGCTTCATTTTTATAATAAAGCTGAGAGAAGGAATCGTCTAAAATCATTTGAATCAATTCAAACACCGATAATGGAATAAACGATTGCACTCTTAATGCCTGCGGTGTGTATCGGGCTTGATTAATCGATGCTAAACTTCGACTTATTTCATTGATGGAATATCCTTGATGGATGATTGGGAAAAGCTCTGTCTCTTGAAGTAAAAAAGAGGCATCATCAATCTGACGTTGCTTGATAAGATAGTAGCCATAAGCAAGCTTAAAGTGTTGTTCAATCTCCTTTGAAACTTCATCAGCTGACGCTGGAACTTCTTGTTGTTCAAGTTTTAACGTTTCATCAAAGGTCACCACGAGTTGAGGAAGCGTCAATAACTGTTTAGGCTGATGAAGATGTAACGTTTGGGCCATGAGAAAATAGTCCTTATTAAATAGACAGATTTCCTGATGAGCGCCTTTTTTTAGTGAACTTTTCCATTGCTTGAAATGAGTTCGATATGTCTTTAAGTTTTGATAAGGATAAAAATCACCTGTCCGACTTGTCGTAGCTAACCAAGTTAAAAAATTTAAGTTATATGTTCCTATCCCTACAATATGCGTCATGACGTGTTGCTTCGCCAAATCAAGCATCCAACCATAACATCTCGATTGCTCCACGACAATGGAATGACTGGATGGATAAAGATGACCGTCTGTTACCACAATGAGCTGGATTTCTTCCTTATCCTTTTGTTTCGTTAACATGGCAAATGTGGTTTCAAGGGCAGACGATAACACCGTCCATTCATCACCACATCGTTCTTCTAGACGCTTGTGTAACTCTTCAGTAAGTAGATCTTTATCTATAATAAACTCTTGATTGACAAGCCAATCGTCTTCAAATTCATTCCCAAACAGTAAAATGGAAAGTTTATGGGATACATTTAATTGATGAATGGTTTCATGAACAATCTGCTTGAGGTCTTCTAAATAAGGAAGCATACTTGCTGAGCCGTCAATTAATAAAACTGTATGCAATAGATTATTTCTTTTTTGATGGTTTCCAATCTTATAAAAATAGCATGTCCTAGTTAGTTGTGGTGTTAAACGTAGTTGCTTTCTTCCTAAACTTTGAACACTTATTTGAACTTCTTTATTCAAAGCAACCGCCCCCTCATATGTAGTCACTGCTACCCAATATATGAGCGGGGCTTCGTCATTATTCTAGCAAACTTTAAAAATAGAAATTGGTCACTTTTTGTAAATCAACGACACATTCATCATATTTCGATGATTCTTTTTTCATTAAATCTGATGGTAGTCTCTATGGTTGTCAGTTTCTGTACTTTTGCTTCTAACCCTTAACAGAAAACCATTTGACAGTTATAATAGTGAATACAATCATTATATAGGGGGCTTCGTCATGAATTTTATCGCTATCGACTTTGAAACAGCAAATGAAAAACGTGCGAGTGCTTGTTCACTCGGGATGACGATTGTCAAAAATGGACAAGTCGTTGATGAATTATATTATTTAATCAAACCTAAGGAGTTAAGATTTAGTCCGATGAATACATGGATTCACGGATTAAGAGCTCATGATGTGAAAAATGCAAAAGAATTTGATGCTCTTTGGCCTGAACTTGAACCTTACTTTAGAAATAACTTTGTCATTGCTCACAATGCATCCTTTGATATCAGTGTTTTACGTGCGACCTTAGACGCCTATAGCCTTCCTTATCCATCATTTGACTATGGCTGTACGATGCTCTTAGCAAAAAACTTCTTTCCTATGCTTGAAAATGCCAAACTAAATACTGTTAATCATTACTTAGGACTTGAATTTAATCACCATCATGCGGGCGCCGATGCGTTTGCCTGCGCAAATATTTTATTAAAAGTTAAAGATGAGCTTAATTCCTTAACGATTCACGACGTGTTTGATCAAGTTGGAATTAAACCCGGAAAAGTGTATGATAAAGGTTATCAAGCACCCAAAAAAGGGCATTCGACCTTAACTTCTAACCGTCAATTCCAACGAATTACCTCACCGTTGTTTAATAGTCAAACAGACTTTTTCAAGCACAAAACAGTCGTCTTTACTGGTCCTCTTCAATCACTCTCACGCACAGAAGCGATTGCTTTAATCGGCCAATTAGGTGGAACGGTAGGCAGCTCAGTTACGAAAAAGACAAACATTATTGTGACAGGGATTAAAAACATTTATGAACTCTCTGCTGATGAAATGAGCACAAAACTAAAAAAAGCCATTCAACTAGTGTATCATGGTCAAGAAATCCTCTTTTTAAATGAAGACGAGTTTTTAAAAATTTTAACCTCATCATAAAAGGCATCCTCACTAATCGAGGATGCCTTTTGCTTTAAAAATATTGAATATGAACAACTTTTCCAACTTTAATTAAAATTTCTTCTAGCTCCTCAATAACTCGTAATTTAATGCTCAATTCTTTAGGAAAATCAGGATTTTGATGAGCCGCATTAATGGCCCTACCAATCAGTAATTGAATATGCGTACATTCCTCATACAATAACTTCGCTAAACGTGCTGCTCCATGTCCTTCTTCAAGTTTTTCAAATCTCGAATTCATTTGCACATCTTTTAAAATCTCGACGGCTCCTTTAATCGTCAATACGCCCTCTGTGACTAAATCAATCCCACGAATGGAAGCAATCGGTGGAAAACGTGGATCAATATAATCAAAAATCGTCTGTATCTCTTCACCAATTTCTCGTGCCACAATATTAGCGGCTGTTCCTCCACAAATAATTTTCTTCCCGCTACTTTTCATGAGTGTTTTGACAACCTGTTGATCTTCTAATTTCACCTGTGGCGGCCCAGCAAATAAGGTTGCCCATTTGGGTTTCATAACTTTTAAAGTCGCCACCGTTGTGTCATCCCCCGGTTGACCGACATATAAATCAGAACACACGTCAAGCAATAAATTCGTGATTTCACGAGCTGTCTTTTCTTCATCAATGACTGACTGTAAAAAACAAGACACTTCTGGCCAACTCCATCCTAAATTTAAAACCGTCCCAACGCCCGCATGAATCACACCATCACTTGTTAACACCAGTGTATCGCCTTCTTGTAAAACAAATTGACTTTCTTTAATTGTTCGCCCATTAATACAACGCTCTGTACTTTCTAAAGGTTTTACCCCTCCATCTCGAATAAAAAACACACTAGGATTATCGATCTCTACCACATAGACATTATCAGAGACGTCAATTTTAACGATGGTTAAGGTGGAATAGGCAAGCTTTCTCACTTGACAAACCGGGAGGGTATGAACCATTGTATCAACCACCTCATCAATCGAAAGTCCCGCTTTAAGCATCGTAATTGCAATTTTTGAACTCAACGTTGCTAGAATATTTGCTTTAACTCCACTTCCTAGTCCATCCGATAAAACTGCAATCACACAATCAGTCGTTCGAAAAAATTCAACTTTATCTCCACAAAGTTCTTCTCCTACCTTATTTAAACTACGACAAGCAAAATCGACAAAGTAATTCATCACTTATACCTCATTTTCTTGGATTAATTCTTTTAGTCGGGTTAAGGTTACTTTCGTCTCAGCTGTTGTCTCTCCTAGTAAGCTAGCGATTTCTTGTGCTACAATCATCTGTTTATTAATGACTTGTTGAGCCATATCAATCGCATTAATTTTTAACCGCTGTAAATGTTCTTCATGACGAATTTCTTCAGTTAAATCATGTAAAATACAAAGCATTACCTCTTGGTGCTCGATTCGAATAATACTCTCAATTACGGTTGTTTGATTATTATTAAGTGTCAAACGTAACCCTACTAAATCTTGTTTCGACTCCATCACTTCTAAAAAAGGCTCCTCCTCTAAAAAGACGGAAATGGGCAGCTCAATCGCTTGATCTTTCGTAATATCAAAAAAACGTTGTGCGGCCGGGTTCATATCAACAATCGTTAATTCATGATTAACTACTAAAATAATGCTTGGCGTCACATCAAAAATAACATGTGAGTATGTCTCTGCCTTATGCTTCATATAAGGTAAGCACATTGATGGTTCAGCCATATGATTATAAACAGCAATCGCCTTCTGCCGACATGTTTTATACCCGCACGAACCACAATTCAGCTCATCAGCAGATGAATATTTGCCTATATGATTTAAGATCTGTTCAATTTCTTTTTCACTTGGCTGAAGGATGGGGGCATATTTATTTTTAAATATTCGACCTACGTTAACGTGAAGCGGGTAGGTTTGTGAAGCAGGAATTTGATTTGGATCATTAAGTTCCCGATATTTTTTAATTCTCATTTTACGTTTGAAAATATTAACTTCCTTATCACCAATCGCAGGTCCTCCGATACAACTATGGTGGCAAGCACTCATCTCAAAAAAACAATTTTCAAATTCTCTACGCTCAATTCCTTCTAAGACTTTAATACAATCTTCAATGCCATCTACTGGAACAATCTCAATGTTTTTCTTTCGTTTAGTAAAGCAACTACTCATTCCCCCAACTATAGGATACGTTCGTTGACTTTGTTCCGTGGCATCTAAGTTCATCGATTCAACTTGATCAAAATCGAGATGTTCTTCAGAAATCCACTGAATGAGCTCCTCGATTGTAAGGACCGCATCAATAAACTCATCTTCTTCTCCTTCAATCTTTTTTGCTAGACATGGACCAATAAAAACCACCTTCGTTTCATGACCATATTTTTGTTTTAATAATCTAGCATGCACCATTAATGGAGTTAAAACAGGAATAAGTAATGGAATGAGCTTAGGAAAATGTTTTTCAATCAATAAGTTAACTGAAGCGCAGCAACTTGTAATACAACAAGTCTCTTCCATTTCCTCTTGAATCTTTTGATAAGCATTGGTGACCGCTAAGGCACCGACAGCTGTTTCCTCAACATAAAAACAACCTAACTTCTTTAATGCACCACAAATCTTTTGGGCTGAAACATCAAATACACCAAAACAAGTCGGTGCTAAAGAAATAGCGACCTTTTCCCCCTTATTCAAATAAGACTTAACTTTCTCAAGTTCCGTTTCAACCTTTTTTACATTTTTAGGACAAGCCTTTAAACATAATCCACATGCAATACAACGATCTTCCATAATGATAGCTTGCTCATCTTTTATTTTAATTGATTGAACAGGACATGCTCTCACACAGGCATAACAGTTCTTACAATTAGTTGACTCAAAATTAATCACACTCATCTTACTCTTCCTCCATTACAAGAGGAAGAATAACAGACTTAAAAATATGTTGAACTTGATCCGGTGATACACCTATCACTTCCCCCGTTGGTAACACCAATGAAACAGCCTCTGTACAATGACCTAAACAAAACGCAGCTCTTAGTTCAATACATGTTTCTAAACCCGCGTATTTAATAAGTTGTTGTAACAGTTGAATCACCTCATACGATCCTTTTAAATGACAGGAACTCCCGACACAGATTTTTATAGATTTCATCTTATGACGTCCTCCTTATTTGTGTATAAATACCTCTTTTAAAATATATGACTATCTCTTCAACAATCATGCTCATTCATTACATTTTTTATTTAAAAAGCTAGCTTTCGTTGCCTCTCGCAAACCTCGCTAGCTTTTTTTTATTTTTCTGACAAATCCACCTTATTTCCGAACATTTCGACAATCCTTTTAAACTATTTCCCGACAACTTTTTCTACCCTCTAATTATCGACAAACAATTTCCCGACATTTTTTTCAGTTAAATTGGAAATAAAAAAAGTGCAAATCTGCACTTTAAACTGGGGATGAATCAAACTATAATTGATATTTTTCTTGATCACTTAATTCCCTATTTTCTTGAATCGCTTGTTGTCTATCCTCATCTGATGACGACCCATCCATAGAGGAATCTTCGTTTAATTCAGAATCCATTGAATCAGACTGACTAGCATTACTTTTATCGGACAACGCTTCTTGATCTGATTCATCAAGGTGATCAGTCGATTCCTCTTCATCTATATCATCCGCCTCATTAGAGTCCTCTAGAGAAGAGTCTGAATGTGAAGGCTCTTGCTCTATTGTCCCTTCTTCTGGAGTCTGAACTTCATCTGATACGGCATCTAATAAACCATAGTTTAAAATATAGTCTTCTAACGTCCAATTGTTTTCAAAAATTTCAGTTGCTACTTCAACTCCAACATAACGAAGATGATACGGTTCATAGAAATAGCCAACTTCTGATTCACGATTTTCGGGATAACGAATAATAAATCCATACTCATGCGCATGTGCTAATACCCATTTTCCTTCCTCAGTATCAGCAAACTCTAGTGATAGCTCGTTATTAATCGATGGAGTCGTGATGTCAATGGCTAGTCCGGTTTGATGTTCACTATGTCCTGGTCGACTATTGAATTTATCAGCATACTCAAGTCCCATTTCATAGACGTCTTGATTGTATAAACTCTTCTGCACACTATACGAAATATAACCTGTTCTTAGTGTTAATTCATATCCCGCTTCTTGAGCTTTAGAAAATAATAATTCCGTCGCATCAGCAGCGTCACGACGTAAATAATTCGTATTCACTTGAGAATACGGTGTGACTGGTACCTCCACAGGAACAAAATCTGTCGGTGCATAAAATTCATCTAAACGATAATTTTGATTCACTAAAACAAGTAAGCTGTTCGTATTTGGTGTTTCAACGATGTCTTGATAAAATTTAGATTTTACGTTCGGATACTTAGCATATTGCAATGCATAAGTCACCGAATAATTTTCATCTTGACTTAACACTTCATCGTAGATGGCAAAACTTGAAGAATCAAAGCTACTTGCCGCCATCAACTCAAAAGCTTGATCTGGATTTAAAGTCGTTTCCATTAATGATTTCAAATCTGATAAGCCAAATTGATAAAACAATGCCTCAACTTCTTGTGATTCATACCCTTTAGATTTTAAATTGGGTAGCACAACCGTTTGATATTCATCAATAGCTGAGATAACTTCATCAAGTTTTAAATATGGATTTTGCTTTTCATAATTAACATAACTAAATAAAGTCATCAAATCACTTTCTGTTTCTTTAGCATAGTTTAATAGACGATTTAACGCTACGATATCAACTGATTCCACATACGTATTAAAATCAGGATCAGAGAACCAGGCCTTTATGGTCTCCTCTTCATATCCTTGCTGAAGCAAAGTTGGAAAAAAGACATGATCTAAAAATGTCGCTAAATAAACCACTTCACTCGATTCAAGAGTTGGATAATACTCCGCTAACTTCACATAAGCGTCATAACAATCATAATTAAATCCTTTAATCGTTAGATAATCTACAATATCTTCGCTTTTTCGATCATCCTCGATTAAATCTTGAACAAGATCAGGTTGTTCATTTATTAGGCTCTCAATCAGTGTTCGGTCATAACCAAGTCGTCTTAACACCATTTCATCACTCATCATATAGGAGTAAAATAATAGACCTGACCCAAGCAAAGCGACAATACCAATAGGAACTAATACTTTTTGCATCTAACAAGCACCCCTTTCCACATCATGTTTAGTATGTACCATCTTTTAAAAAATAAACCTAAAATTTAACAATTAAAATAGATAAATTAAATATCAAATTTGGGGATTTTAAATAGACATCTGTCTGAAATAGGCATAAATTAGTAGTGTATCTAGGAGGTGAGAATATGAGTTGTGAATGTAGTACTCCATCAACAAACAATAACTCAAATGCAAATAGATCAGCAAATTGTGTAGCTGACACAGTCAGATTCATTAATCGATTACAACAAGCGGTTGTTCCAACTGAAATTGGTTGCTCTCGTTGTAATACGCCTGTATTAGGCGAAACTTCTAAGGCTAATACACGGCCATTTATTTTATATCTTCCAAATGGTGAACCCTTTAGACTAGCCGTATTAACAGATAGTCCAAATGAACCAATTCCAGTCTTTCGGGTCGAAGATGTTAATGGAAATTGTGCTACCTTAAGAGCTTTAACAACAAGAAGAACTTGTTGTATGAATGACCGTGATATGCTTAATGAATTTAATTCAAATAATCCAGAGTCAGAATTCATTCCGACACGTTCTTGTGTCACTGTCAACTTAAATGATTTTATTGCTATTCAGTGTTTAGATGATGTATTCTTAAAATTAGAGATTTGTGATTGTATTTAAAAAAAGAGGATTAATCCTCTTTTTTTAATATTTAGGGAAACTCACTATACGGCCTATCGCAGTGAGCATAAATTATAAAGTGTAAGGGGGTGAACCGTGTGAGTTGTAGTTATTATCATACTATTCATTGTGAAACTAGTCCTTCTTGTGTTGAGAAAAATTGTATAGCAGACACATTAAAATTAATTGATCGATTACAACGTCAATGCCAATCTAAAGAAAAGGAAAGTCTTTGTACACGCTGTGATAAGCCATTTCTAGGACATCGTTCAACAGCTAATACTCGACCAATTATTCTATATTTAAAAAATGGCGATCCATTTGAAATTATCTATTGTGAAGAGAATACTTCTGCCTCTCATCTCATTTTTCGAGTTGAAGAAGTCAAAGGGAATTGTGCAGTTTTAAGATTATTAATTCCAATTTGTCCATATCATAATGAGGAAATAAACTTATATTCACCTTCTACATCTAAACTCTATAAAGTTACCCAAACATGCGTAACCATTAATTTAGATGATATCAGTGCTATTCAATGTCTTGATGACGTTCATTTAAACTTAAAAGGGTGTCAATATTAGTTTAATAAGTGAAAGAAGCCAACTAACTGGCTTCTTTTTATAAATGTAAAATTCTAATTCCTTCAATGTCTGCCAATGAAATAGTTTCAACGTCGTCCATCAAATTATCAATGGTGATGTGCCGATCATCTACAATTTCAATCATTCCCGATTTTAAACTTCCATCTTTTTTTACAATTTGAACAATTGGAGCTTTCATCATTGAAGGTCGATTGGTTAAATCTTGAATAAACATTAAAATCTCTTGTTGTTTTTCATCTAACTGCAATTCAGAACCATTTTGTTCAGCACCTTCGCTATTCATAACATGAACAACATCCTGATTACTTTCATTGACATCATTTATCATCACCTCATTATCCTCTGCTTCATGAATAACACTTTCTTCTGTAATCGAATGGCTATCTTCTTCAGCTAGAGTGTTTTCTTCAGATAAGTCGCTCATCTTTTCTTCTGCCAGAACACCTTCTTCATAGAAGGGGCTAATTTCTTCTTCAACCAAAGTATCTTGTTCATCTGAAGCATTTATCTCTTTTTCATTAAAGAATGATGTTTGTGGATGCTCTCCATAATCGACTAAAATATTAACAGTTTCATACGGACAACTCTCTTCTTCATAAGAAGCAATCGCTTCTGACTCATCAACTAATGGAGATGTTGGCACTATACTTGGTCGCTCTTCAACAACTTCACGGATGGTCACATTGGATGGAATTAATGATTTAAAATTACTTTCACTCATCTGATCAAAATTATGAACGTAATTATCCGCTACAATATCTTTTGGCTTTGGCGTTGGTGTTTTAAAAAAGCTTTGTTCGTTCACAAAACATCCTTTATACGTTGTATCAACAAATAAAAGTGGCTCTTTTTCAAATGATTTTGCCATTAAACTAACCTCCCTTACCTTCGTCATACTATAATCTATGCAATCACTCGTCAGAAGTCACTACCAGCTTTTTTTAATTCTAGAGTAGACTTAAAGTAATGAATTTGATTTTATCAAAACATTTCCCTTCAATTACTTATCAATTCCACGATTATCTGATAGAATAAAATTATCCTTATGTGATAGGTGATAAACTTGAGAACTATTTTAAATAAATTTCGGATTTTATTATATAATCCCATTATCGTGTACTTGATTTTAATTATCGGAATTGGAATTGTAGCTATCCAATCTGCCATTCCACTTGCTAAAATCAACTATCCTAACCTTCCGGCTAACTATGCGACGAAGCAATTAATGTTCGTTAGTCTAGGTGCATTTGTCGCTATTTTAGTTGTCATCATTGGTGTGGATCGAATTCGCGCCCTTCGTTGGTGGATTTATGGTTTTTGGATGATTCCTTTATTAGGTTTATTCATTTATAAAAAATTTCATATCCCCATTCCATTGGTAAAAGAAGCAACAAATGGCGCTGTTTCTTGGTATAATTTACCCGGTATTGGAACCATCCAGCCCTCTGAATTTATGAAAATTGGAATTGTGCTAGTTGTCGCTGATATTATTCAAACGCATAATGAGCGATATCCACATCTGACACGAACATTTAAAACAGATTTACATTTGTTAGTTAAAATTATGGCAGCTGTCTTACCGCCAGCTTTCCTTATCTTTGAACAACCCGATTCAGGAATTACGATGATTATTTTATTCTTCGTTGCTCTGATGATTTTTGCATCCGGTATTCAATGGCGTTATATTTTAACTGTTGGTGGCTTTGTAGCGGTTATCGTTACTTTATTTATTTTATTAGTAGGCGTCTTTCCTGAGTTTCTAACGGAAACATTAAAGATTGACCTTTATAAATTAAGTCGTTTCTCTGGTTGGTTTGACCCCTTTGGAACGATGGGAAATGAAGGAATGCAACTTGCTAAAGGGCTATTAGCCATTGGTTCTGGAAATTTAATTGGGAATGGATTCCAAAGTTCGTTAATCTACTTCCCAGAGGCTCATACCGATTTTATCTTTGCGGTCATCGGGATGGACTTTGGACTCATTGGAACGTTAATTACCGTCATTTTATGCGGCTTATTTGATTATGAAATTTTAAATACCGCCACATTAAACCGTGGACATTATAACAGTTATGTTTGTATTGGAATTTTTGGTATGTTATTCTTCCAACAAATCGAAAATATTGGAATGACGATTGGTCTTCTTCCTATCACAGGGGTAACATTACCATTTGTTAGTTATGGGGGAAGTTCTTCACTTTCTTACATGATTTTATTCGGTCTCGTCTTAGCTTCTTATATTGAAGGCATTAAGATTAAACATAACGAAGTGGATTATCATGAGCGTACACTCTATTTAAAAACAAAAGCCTATATTAAAGACAATGTAAAATTTGATGATTAAAAAAGCTGAACCCTTTTGGGATTCAGCTTTTTTCTATTCATAAACAATATATTGTTGAACTTTTAAAAAGTATACATAACAGCTTACTTTTTTAGTAGGATAAATTTCTTTAATGGCTTTTGAGTAATACTTCATCTGCACCGCGTAGCGATCTTTTAGCTCTTCATATTGAGTATTAAAATCACGAACATAATCGGTTTTATAATCAATAATCCAAACGTAATCCTCAAATTCTGCTAATAAATCGATAACCCCTTGTAATAAAATTTGAGATTGTTCATGATCGGCAACTTTAACAAGCGTCATGAATGGAACCTCTTTTTTCACACTTATTGCTTTCGTCAATTGTTCATAAAGAGGGTTCTTTGTGAAAGCTAATACTTGTTGTAAATCAATTTTATTAGCCATTGCCTCAGTCATCATTTCTTTTTCTATCACACGAGTTTTCATATCTTGCAAACTCTCAAGCGTATGATCGAGACTTATCGGCAAGTGTTGCATGAATTGATGTAGTGCAGTTCCCGCTTCTGGTCCACTCACTTGTTGTTCTTTCATAAATGATGGACGATCATAGGCGACTTGTGGCTTAACTTCAGGAATCCCTTTAAACATCGGGGTGGTTTCTTCTTCTTTTCGTTGAGAGACGGATTGTTTCGCATTAATTTCAACAAGCGGTTGATAATCATATGAATGATCAAAAATCTTCTCAAAGTCAAGAGCTGGTGGTTGCATTTCAACCTGTTGGTTTTCAATTTCTTGTTCTTCTAGTTGCTCATGCTCGGTAATGATACGTAAACGCCATGAACTTTGATCATCTAAGAAGAACGGCTTCGCTTCACAACACGTTTCGACGATTTCCTTTGAGTCTTTATGCTTTAAGACGGCCGGAATCACCCAATCTGCATAATTTTTTGCACTTAAACGATGACTTGATGGTAGTAACCAAGATGAATCTTTAATCACTTCATTCATTGAAGCCAATTTCTTTTCAGTATCAAAGACCCCCGTAAAAATCAGTTTTGATTTTGCACGCGTCATGGCTACGTATAACAGACGCATCTCTTCAGCTAACATCTCTTTATGGATCATCGACCCTACCACACTTTGAGCAATCGTCTTTTGCTTTAGTCGAAGCACAGGATCAATGTATTTTACAGCAACCCCATACTTTTTATGCACGAGATAATTTCCTAATTCATCTTGACGGTTAAATGTTTTATGAATTTGTGACACAAAGACAACTGGGAATTCTAATCCTTTTGATTTATGAATCGACATAATTCGAACGACATTTTCATTCGCTGTCACCGTCTTTGCTTTTCCGAAATGCTTCCCAAGTGCTTGCATACGATCAATATAATTCACAAACCCATACAATCCTTTTTTCGTACTATTTTCATACATTCGCGCTTTATCAACAAAGACATCAAGATTCGCTTTTCGTAAATAGCCATGTGGGAGTCCTAAAACGAATTCATAGTATAAGGTCTGCTCATAAATACGAATAATCAATTGAGATAACGATGTCGTTTTTGATTCAAAACGCCAACGTTCAATCGTCTGTACAAATTGAGCCACTTTTTGTTTTAACAGTTCATCTTCTCCGGCCTGTCGGTAGTAAAGAACTAAATCATAAAATGAATTAGCTTTTGTTGCCACTTTAATCAATGACAATTCACGCTCAGTGAAGAAGAATAGTGGGGAACGCATCAAACCAACGAGTGGAATATCTTGATATGGATTATCAATGACTTTTAAGCAAGAGACTAAGTTAATAATCTCAATCGAGTCAAATAAATCGGTATTTTGTTCCGTAAAGAGTGGGATGTTATAAAGTCTGAAGACATCTTGGAAAATCGTCACACTACCAAGTGAACGCATTAAAATCACAATATCTTGATACGTAATAGGACGATAACATCCTTTTTTACGATCATAAATTTCTTGTCCATTATTTACCCACTGTAAAATCAGACGGGCAATATGATGGGCTTCAATTTCGATCGCATTTAAGTCTGCTTCACTCTCTTCATCAAACTGTTTTTTATCAATTAAATGCACTTCACTTTTGTTAAATTCATCATTATTTTCACCGGTTACTCCAAGCTTTAACATGGCCGCTTCATCATACTCAATTTCTCCAACTGGTTCATCCATGAGTTGCTTAAAGATAAAGTTCGTCGCATCAATGACTTGTTGATGTGAACGATAGTTTTTCATTAGGTCGATTTTATTTCCGGCCTCTTTATTACTTGAATAGGCTTGATACTTACCTTGAAAAATGCTCGGCTCTGCTAAACGGAAGCGATAAATTGATTGCTTCACATCTCCTACCATGAAGATCGGAATTTCAGGCTGGGCAACCTTTGCAATTGAGGTAATGATACATTCTTGCATCGAGTTCGTATCTTGATACTCATCAATCATAATTTCTTTGAATTGATGATAAATATCCCTTGCAACATCGGTTGGTTGATCCTCTTGAACTAATAAGTGAAGCGTGTTCCATTCTAAATCGGAGAAGTCAAGCATCTGACGTTCACGCTTCGCCTTCAGAAATCGTTCATGAAACTTCATCACAAGCGTTGATAATGCGATGACTAAGTGTTCACTTTCATTAAAATGGCGGGCATGTGTTTCATTAGAGTACACGAAATACTTCTCTTCAAGTTTTCCTAAACGTTTTTTAAAAGCATCTCGTGCATTTTTACTCTGTTCATGAGCTTCTTTATCATATTGTTTTGCATTAAAACGAGGGAAGGTAGCTAATTTCGTATTTTTAAAGGCTTCACGCAAATCAGCATAAGCTGATTGTTGGCTTTCTTTTAAACGAGTTGCATAAGCGACGTCTTGGTCATAAACTTCTGTCCGATATTTATGATCAATTCCCATGACTTCAGCATCTTTCGCAAATTCACGTGCCTTTTCTAAATCTAAAAGGGCTTCATCAATCGAAGGCGCAATTAGTTTTCCAATTTCCTGATAATAGCGCCATGACTGTAAATCATGTCCATCCCACTCATATAAAGAGCGTAAATTCATGAGCCACTGATGCATCTGTGGATTAGAACGAGCCAACTCATAAACTTTCAGTAACATCGTTTTTAACGCCTCGTCATCGCGATCACTATTAAAGCTCTCACTTAAACAAAGGTAATTCTCATCCTCAATTTCCGCCAGTTCATCAAATAATTCTTCGATGACATCATCTTGTAAAATACCCACTTCAATGTCATCTGCAATTTTGAACACTGGATCGAGTTGAAGTAAGTAATAGTAACGACGAATTAATTTATTACAAAAGGCATGAAAGGTCGAAATATTGGCTGCTGAAATTTTATTTAATTGAGCCGAAAGAACTAAATTCCCTGGTTGTTTAGCAAGTTCTTGCTCAATACGAGCACGGATACGCTGCTTCATTTCAGCTGCTGCTGCTTCTGTGAAGGTTAAGACGAGTAATTCATCGATGTTAATATGATCAATTAAAATTTTTTGAATTATTCGTTCAACTAAGACGGCTGTTTTTCCTGACCCTGCTCCAGCAGAGATTAATAAATCATGTCCTTTCTCATAGATAGCTTGCCATTGTTCATCATTCCATATTGTATCATCCGGCTTTTTAGGAATATTACTCATCTCCGTCTCCTCCTTCCTCTAATTTACATTTCATCGCTTCCATCGCAAGATCAGCTTTCATTTTAGGTAACAGTCGGGATTCGTTTCCTAAGAAATCGGGATCAAATTGACAGATTCCTCGATACTGACAATAATCACAGGCTGTACTTTTTCCGTACTTCATTGGATTAATATTTAATTGGCCTTGCGTAATTCTTGTGGCTGACTCCTCAATCATTTGATTTGTGTATCTACGAAGCATCTGTAATGACTCCCCCGTTAACGTTGCATTTCCTCTTGCTGAGAAGCTTCCATCTTTCTTGAGTGTAATCGGCACAATATCACTTTTTGACTGCTCACTTAAACGCTGGTCACTTAAATGAACGACTTCATAATCTTCTGGTAAATAACCATTCATCTTATATTTTTCATGCTGCATTTGCTCAACTTTTTGTTCATACGCTTCTTGCCGTAATAAATCATCAACATCATGACTAATAAATGGGCGATGCACATGGAAGTATAATAATCCTCCAATCTCAGCTGGCATGTCGATTAACTGTAGAGCATTTGAAACAACGATATCTAAATACGTCAGTAACTGTAAACTGAGTCCATAATACACTTTATCAAGCTCTAAATCCTTTTCACTCGATTTATAATCAATGATTCGTAAATACGCGTGATCACCTTTTTCATTTTTCGCCACATCGACACGGTCAATAATTCCCTTTAACGATAACTTAAAACCATTAGGTAACTCGCGTGATTTTAAGTGAATTCCCGTTGTTTGTTGCGTATCAAAGGGTAATTCAAAGAATAGTGGCTTAAATGCACTATGATTCCCTTGATATTTTAGTCCAAGTAACGTCTTATAGACGACTTGGGTTAAACGTTCCGTTAGTTTCATCATTCGTTTACTTTGACGTAAAATTTTATATAATAATTGCTCACTTAATTCATCGGATACCATTTTTGATAACGTCAAACATTCATCAGGTGTTAAATCCGCAAAGGTACGATTCTCTTTCTTAATCAACTCCGCAATCCGTTTTAAGGCCTCATGATAAAGCTCTCCAATATGCGGTAAATCAAGCTTATATTGTTCACGTTCTTTTAATTTTAACCCATAACGGAGATAATGAGCGAACTCACATTGGTTAAATAGCTCTAAGCGTGAAACACTAGCAACAATTTCATCACTGTATAATTGCTTCGTAATCTGTGCATCTAAATTTGTCACTTCATTTTGATAATTTAAAATTTGCATGATCATTTGGTAGACAATAGGCTGCGTTTCTTGATAATAATCTAATAACGGTTCATAGTAAGAACGACGATTCGGATATTGCTTTAACGTCGCAATTAAATGAGCCACCGTTTGTGAATGGGTTGTTAAATGCTCATACACTTCCTCTTCCCATTCACGTCCAACATGATCTTCAGGAGCATCTGGGAATAAACTTCTTAAATGCGCATAAATATACGATGGTAAAAATTCTTTTCCCTCATCGTTACTACTTGCATACGATAACGTTAATGATTCTTTTGGTGACGTAAACACGGTATATAAAATAAATTGCTCATCGATTTGCGTTTGAACAAGGCTTGGCGCTAGTTCAATTCCAAATGCTTTCAATGATTCACGTTCTGTTTCACTTAATAAACTACTTTCCGTCATCGATTTTGGAATTTGCCCTTCGTTAACTCCTAAGACGAAGGCATGCTTAATGCCATATTGTCCAGGTGTCGTTAAATCACTCACGAGTTGATAACGGGCACGACGAAGCTCCCCAATCGCCACTTGATCCAGACGTGGTGGAACAGTTGCATACGCCATCTCTTCAATCCCAGATTTAAAGACATTCACGAAGTCTTCTAAGCTAACGGCTTCTTCTTGACCAATTTCAACCAGTTGTTCAAAAAGAGAAAGCAATTGATTCCAAACCTGACCGTGCTGTTTATATAGTTTCAAGTCTTGTAACTCTTGAGCACTTTCCTCGAATAATGCCAGTTTTTGTGGAACTTGACACTCTTCTAGGAAACTAAACGTAGCGATCGCATAATCCTTGTACGTTTTAGCTTTCTTTAACTTCGATTCAAAGGAAGAAATAAGTGTACTGACTTCTTTACGAATTCGATTCACTTTTTGTTCTAATTCAAGGTCGGCATCCGTTTTAACATACCCACGTCCAAGACCTTGATAACGTTCATAGACCCAATCTTCTGATGTTTGCCAATCTGATTTTTTTAGATTTCGAGCTAAGCAGTAGTTTTCTAATAAGTCAACTTGTCGTTGATAAGCTTGATACAACTCATAAAAAGACTGTCCTTTTTTAAATCCTTCGACATTCATTAGCAAACCGGTCTTGATCACCGTAAACAACGATTCGTGACGCCATTGATTTAAGATAACATCAAATAAATGATAAATCATCGTCATTAACGGATGGTATAACATAGACTCTTTATAGTCTAAGAACATTGGAATTTCAAATTTCGTAAAGATGGCCGCAATTAATTCATCATAAGCAGCCGCGTCTCCTGTATAAATGGCGATATCACTATAAGTACACCCATCATGATGAACTAAGTGATGAATTCGTTTCGCGACTTCCTCCACTTCGATTCGACGATTGGCAGCTGTAAAGAAAGAAATCCCCTCTTCATTTGAGGGAACAAGTGGAACTTGTAAAAAATGTTTCTCTAAGTGATTTAGTGCACTTGCCTTAAAGAATCGAGACTGTTCATGTGCGGTTAACTCACATATTTCATAAGTTAATCCTCGTTCTTCTGCCCCATTTTGTAAACGAGTGAGTGTACGCCCTGACATTTCAAACACTTGACTTTCTGAGTTTAAATCGTGTGTTAAAACAACGGTCACTGATTTAGCATATTTCATGAGTTGGAATAAAATTAATTCCTCTTGCTTATTAAAAATATGATAACCATCGACGTAAAAATCACTATTTGCCACCGTTTGGCTGTTGGCAATTTGCTCACTTAAAAGCGTATAATAATCTTCACTCATTAAATATTTATTAAAAGAGACTTGTTGAAATGTTTCGTATAAAACCGCCAAGTCATTAATTTTTTTCGTTGATTGTAATGACCAATTTAGATCTTCATGTGGTTGATTCACACATTGAAATAACTGCGATGGACTAACACAATAGTTTTTAAACTCCGCAATCATTTCACTGACTTTATTGATAAAACCGGGCTTGTTTGCATAAAACGGGAATACTGTTAAGTCTTCCTTTTTTTCGTTCATTACTTTTTGAAGTAAAATAGCCAGTCCCACTTGATCCAAATGATAACGACTTAATCCCCCAGTTTCTTGTAAAATACGATAAGCAAAGCGGCTAAAACTTAATCCTTGAACACGCATTAAACTCGGATGCTCACTTTGCTTCAGTAACTGATACTCCATATGAAATGACATCTGATCGGGAACGATGACATAGATAGGATCCCCTTGTGGTACACTGTCACAAGCCTGTTTAATTTCATCTAAAATAACACGAGTTTTTCCTACCCCAGATCGTCCCACAATGAAACGAATACTCATACTCTCACCTCTTTATCCTTTAGTGTAATATGGTTGATTTTCATGTATGCTAAACGATGAAATCTATTGTTATTATACCATGTTCTAAAGGTGCTAAAAAAATGAAAAAAAAGACAACTCATCAGAAGTTGTCTTGTCAATCATCTATCAATTATTTTAAAGCGTCTTTTAAAGCTTTTCCAGCTTTGAAAGCTGGGTATTTGCTAGCTTCGATTTCAATAGTTTCTCCAGTATGTAAGTTACGTCCTTGACGTGCAGCACGTTCGCGAACTTCGAATGTACCGAATCCTACTAAAGCTACTTTGTCATCTTGTTGTAACGCTTCAGTTACTGTTTCGATATAAGCACTTAAAAATTTATCTGCATCTTTTTTTGTTAACTCAGCTTTTTCAGCGATTTTATCTACTAATTGAGAACGGTTCATAAGTTTTAAATACCTCCTAAGATGTTTCATTGCAAGTAAAAGTTTACCACACCCCCTATAGGGTTGCAAACATTTATTTGCATATTTTGTTGATATAACACTATTTTATCCTATTATGTAATAATTCCGTAAGCTTTAAACAACTAAGCAAAATTTTTCAAAATAATAATAAAAATTCTCTCATCAACAGGCTGATGAGAGAATTTTCGCATACATTATAGCATGATCGCAATTAATCCGCCATTACCTTGGTTGACAATTTTAATTAATGTTTCTTGAAGTTTCATGCGAGCATTTTCTGGCATTGCATATAGTTTAGCAGAAATTCCATCACGAACGATGTCACTTAAGCAACGTCCAAAGACTTCAGTTGACCAAATTGATAATGGATTTTCATCCGCATCTTTTAAGATGTAGTCGATTAAATCTTTACTTTGTTGTTCAGTTCCAATAATTGGTTCAAAAACAGATTCAACATCAACACGAATCATATGAATAGATGGTGCAATCGCTTTTAAGCGTACGCCATAGCGAGCCCCTTGTTTAACGACTGTTGGCTCACTTAAAGTCATATCTTCAATAGCTGGTGTGGCAATCCCATATCCAAGTTGTTTTACCATTTGTAAAGCACCCGCGATTGGTTCGTATTCTTTTTTAATATTTGCATAATCTTGTAATAAATACATTAAATCTGCTTTATCTTTAATTGGTCCAACTAATTCAGTTAAGATTTGATCGTATAACTGATTAGGAACTTTAATTTCTAATTCAGCTAACCCCACCCCAGCATCAAGGGCACTAATATAGCAATCTTCAACGATATCTTCTGCTTTTAACTCTTCAGCTAAGTAGTTGATATCACGAAGCTTATAAAACTCATTTGTACTTTGATTAATTAATTTTAAGAAACGAGCTTTTAACCAGTTGTCATCACTTAAAGCATCCACCCAACTTGGCAATTTGATATCTAATTCTGAAACTGGGAATTCATATAATGCTTCAGTTAACACACTATAGATATCTTTTTTCGTCATATTTTCAACACTTAATGGAATAACTGGAACCCCATATTCATCTTGTAATTGTCCACGTAACTCCGCCACATCTTCTGTTTTTGGATGCGTCGTATTCAAGATGACGATAAATGGTTTATTAATCGCTTTTAATTGCTCGATAACTAATTGCTCAGCTTCTAAGTAATCCTCACGATCAAAGTTTCCAATCGATCCATCAGTTGTCATTACAATTCCAATATGTGAGTGATCTTCAATCACTTTTTGTGTTCCAATTGCTGCGGCTTCAACAAATGGAATTGGTTCTTCATACCATGGTGTATTAACCATGCGTGGTCCTTCTTCTGTTTCATAACCAACCGCACTCGGAATCACGTATCCCACACAGTCAATTAAGCGAATATTTGCTGATACTTCTCCTTCAACCGTTACATTTACGGCTTGTGCTGGAACGAATTTTGGTTCCGTTGTCATAATTGTTTTTCCATTCGCACTTTGAGGTAATTCATCAATCATACGTTTTTTTACGTTTTCATCTTCAACTAATGGAATAACAAGTGTTTCCATGAATTTTTTGATGAACGTAGATTTTCCCGTACGAACTGCTCCTACTACACCTAAATAGAATTCTCCATTAGTGCGGGCAAAGACGTCTCTCATCAGTTCATTAGTTTCCATATCGTAAACCTCCATTTTCACTTATATTTGTCAATATCAATGTATGATGCTTATCCTCTACTTTATGAGAGAATTTAAATAAAACTTTTAAAAACTTTTCTACTGTACTGCGATTGAATGAATTTTTATGATTCACTCTAACCTAATTTGATTGTGAATTAGGCTGCAGGCCTGCGTTTTCTTCGAATTATATGCATCACTGTGTGTCAGATATGATAACTTTTAATGAATTTTATATTCTTGATTATCTTTTACTTTATTCAAACAAAAAAAGGACTTAGCGTAGCTAAGTTCTTTTCTCAATCAATACCATCTTAATTAAAACCATTGATGATGGTTACATCATCATTTTTAATAATTCATTCATATCAGTTGGAACTTCCCCATTAATAATCATTTTTGTTAATTGATCTTCAACTGATTTATCTACTTTACGTCCTACCATTGCCCCAACACTTTGAATCAAAGCACGAACTTGCTCTTCATTTTTCAAATCCATTGTAGAAGCTTGGTCGGCAATATTAAAAAGATCCGCTTGATTCACATTTACATCTTTCCCAAATCGTCCAAAAAGATTATCAAACATAATTAAAACCTCCTCATGTCTCATGTTCAATATAACATATGACACCAGGAGGTAATTTGTACCTATTAGGCAAATAATTTATATTTTTTGTCCAATCCTAAAAGTTTTTTATCATTAATAAAACTCAGGTTTCATCTCACGAGTCATTAATTGAGCAATTGCAACACGTGGATCTAATTTATTGAAAATAACCTCATAAACCGTTTCAACAATTGGCATTTCAATCTGTAAAGCTTGTGCCATTTCATATGTCGCTTGACAAGTTCGTACTCCTTCAACGACCATCGTCATACTATCGATCGCCTCTTGAAGATTTGAACCACTTCCGATTTTATATCCAGCCTGCCAGTTTCGGCTATGAACAGACGTACATGTTACGATTAAGTCGCCTAAACCACTTAAACCACTGAATGTTTCTTCTTTTGCTCCAACAGCTGCTCCAAGACGTTTAATCTCAACTAAGCCACGTGTGATTAAAGCGGCTTTCGGATTATCTCCATATCCAAGTCCCGCAATGATTCCAGCAGCAAGTGCAATCACATTTTTAATTGACCCACCAATTTCAACACCGATTAAATCATCGACACGATAAACGCGGAAATATTCATTATTAAACATTTTTTGAATTTCATTTGCTTTATCTGCTACTGTTGCCGCACAAGTAACGGTTGTCAGCGCACGCTCAATCACTTCTTCAGCATGAGAAGGTCCCGATAAGGCAACAAACGCCTCTAAGTAAGTTTGATCAATTTCTTCAGCTACAATTTCAGATACACGCTTATGCGTTCCAGGTTCAATCCCTTTACTTGCATTAATAATCATGACAGCGTGATCTAACTGCTCATTAATCGTTTTTAAGACATCACGAATCACTTTCGTTGGAACAGAAAGTAAAATTATTTGTGCATCTTTTAATGCTTCTGTTAAATTTGTTGTTGCAACTAGTCCAACTGGTAACTGAACATCTGCAAAGAAACGTGAATTACGATGATTTTGATTAATATCATCCACAATTTCTTGATTTAAGTCATATAATTTTACATTATTTTGATTATCACATAAAACTTGTGCTAATGCTGTTCCCCAACTCCCAGCACCCACTACTGTTACATTCTTAGCCATTATAAATCCTCCTCATTAACCTATCATTAATCACGATTTCTTGCAATGATATGAATTGGTGTACCTTCGAATCCAAATGCCTGACGTAAGCAGTTCTCTAAATAACGTTTATATGAGAAGTGTAATAATTCAGGATCATTTACGAAAATAACAAATGTTGGTGGTTGTGTTGAAACTTGTGTCGCATAGTAAACACGTAAACGTTGTCCATTATGAGTTGGCGTTGGATTCATTGCCACTGCATCCATAATGACATCATTTAAGACATGTGTTACGACACGTTTCTTATGGTTTTCAGCCGCTAAATTTAATGGTTCAAATAAAGTATGTAAACGACGTTTTGTTAAAGCAGATAAGAAGACAATTGGGGCATAGTCTAAGAACGCCATGTCAGTACGAATTAAATCTTCCCATTCTTTCATCGTTTTATCAGTTTTCTCAATTGCATCCCATTTATTTACTACAATCACAACTGCTTTTCCAGCTTCATGTGCATATCCTGCCACACGCTTGTCTTGCTCGATTAACCCTTTAGAGGCATCAATTACAATTAAACAAACATCACTTCGATCAATAGCACTTAAGGCACGAAGAACACTATATTTTTCAGTTGTTTCATATACTTTACCACGCTTACGCATACCAGCAGTATCGATAACTACATATTTTTGTCCATCTTTAGTGAACTCTGTATCGATTGCATCACGTGTTGTTCCAGCAATATCACTAACAATAACACGTTCTTCACCAAGAAGCGCATTTGTTAACGAAGATTTCCCAACGTTTGGACGTCCGATTAAACAGAATTTTGTGACATCTTCATCATATTCCATTCCTTTTTTCTCAGGCATGTTTAACACAATTTGATCTAACATGTCCCCAAATCCAATCCCATGAACGGCTGATGTTGCAATTGGATCACCTAAACCTAATGAATAGAATTCATAGATTTGCTCCTTGAAGTTTACGTCATCGACTTTATTAACAACTAAAACCACTGGTTTATTTGTCTTATATAACATATTTGCCACTTCTTGATCCGCTTGCGTGATTCCATCACGAGCATTTGTAACAAATACGATAACATCGGCTTCATCCATTGCGATTTCCGCTTGATGCTTAATTTGTTTCATAAATGGTTCATCACCAATTTCAATACCACCCGTATCAATAACATTGAATTTACGTGTTAACCATTCTCCACTACTGTAAATACGGTCACGAGTAATCCCTGGCTCATCTTCTACGATTGACACACGTGATCCTACGATACGATTAAAAATTGTAGACTTTCCAACGTTTGGACGTCCTACGATTGCTACTACAGGTAATACCATGTTGCCACCTTCTTTCATCTTTACACAAAAATAAGTCGTTAATATTATAGTAGTTTTTGACGGCATTAGTCAAATTTTCAATCATGAATATAAAAAGGGGGAAATTCCCCCTTTTTATAACTGAAACTTGGAATTTATTATAGTAAGTTTTTTAAAGCGTCCCCAAATAAATCCCCTAATGTTTCATTTTCTACTGTTTCTTGTTGTTGCATATATTTATTGAATTCTTCGCGCTCTGCATCTTCTTTAATACGACGAATACTTAATTCTAGTTTAAAATTATTTGGTTCAAAACGAACTACTTTTACGTCAACATCTTGTCCAATTGATAACGCATCTTCTACACGAGAGATACGTTTTTCAGTGATTTGATTCATTGGTAAGAAGCCAACGACATCTTCAGCAACTGCCACGAAAGCACCACGATCATTCGCTGATTCTACTTTCCCAGTGATCACATCTCCAGATTTAAATGTTACTTCTGTCCAAGGATTTGATTTTACTTGACGTAAAGATAATCCTAAGCGATGTTTTTTAGCATCTAATGAAATAATTTTCACTTCAACTTCATCCCCAACAGCAACTAATGACGCTAATTTCACATTAGGATTCCATGAAGTTTCTGTATAATGACATAAACCTTCAATATATGGAGCAACTTTAATAAATGCCCCTAAGTCCGTGATATTCGTCACTTGACCTTTAATTACATCTCCAACGTTATGTCCGAAGGCTACCCATGGATCTTGTTCAACTTTTTTGATTGATAAAGCTAAACGCTGATTTTGGCTATCAATTGAAAGAACACGTACAGATACACGTTTTCCTTCAGATACAATATCTTCAAGCTTCACTTTATGATCCCAAGATAATTCAGAAAGGTGAACTAATCCTTCTACGCCTGGTGCTACCTCAACAAATGCTCCAAAATCCATTAAACGAACAACTTCACCTTCAACAATATCCCCTACCTGATGGGCTGAAACGAATTGTTCAAATGGAGTTGGTAAAATAGCTTTGATTGATAATTGAAGTTTTGTTCCTTCAATTTTAATCACCTTAGCTGTCACTGCTTGATTTACAGCTAACACATCTTCAACTTTTTCTACTGGTAAGTGAGAAATCTCAGAAATATGTACTAATCCTTCTAAAGCCCCAAAGCGAACGAATGCCCCGTATTTTTCAATACGGACAACTGTCCCTTCAACCACTTCTCCAACTGTTAGTGTTGAGAATTGGTCTTCTCGTTGTGCTTTTAATTGCTCAGCCACAACGATTTTGCGAGATACTTTAATTTTTTTATTACGAGCATTGAACTCAACAATACGTACTGAAACGGTTTGTCCTACATATTGTTCTAAATCAGAAACATATGTAACGTCAATCATATTCGCTGGTAAAAAAGCTTCCATTCCGATGTTTACAATTAATCCACCTTTTACAGCGCGTTCAACTTTTGCTTCTAATGTTTCCCCTTTTTCAAACGCTACTTTTAAGTCTTGGAAACGTTGATACTCAAGTAAAGCACGACGAGATAATAAGATTTGCTCATCGTCTACTTTTTTAATCATCGCTTTGATTTTATCTCCAACTTTAATAACTTCTTTAGCTGAATCAACTTTATCTAATGTTAATTCACTTAAATAAATTGTTCCTTCGGTTGCCCCATGGATATCAACAGTTACTTCTTGATTTGTTACACGAACAACTTCACCTTCGATCACATCATTTACTGATGGTAAATCAAAGTTTTCCATTGCTAATACGTCACCCATTGTCATTTCTTCATGGTTGAAACCATCGAATTGTTTCATTACTTTTCCCCACCTTTTACAATATTTATAATTGCATCGATCACTTCATCAATTGTTAAATCTGAAGTATCTACGACTATCGCATCTTCAGCCTTAATTAATGGTGAATGTTTACGTGTTGAATCTAATTCATCACGCGTTTGAATTTCTTGTTTTAAAGTTTCTAAATCGCATGGAATGTTACGTCTTAAATTTTCATCATAACGACGTTGTGCACGAACTTCCACAGAAGCAGTCATAAAGATTTTATAATCTGCATCTGGTAATACGTTTGTCCCAATATCGCGTCCATCCATGACCACATTATCTGTTTTAGCATACTCAATTTGACGACGTTTTAATTCATCACGAACAAATTTATGAGCTGAAACGGCTGAAACATTTTGTGATACAATCGGTTGTCGAATTGCATCCGTCACATCTTCTCCATCTAAGAATACTTTTTTATCATTCGTTAAACGAATACTTGTATCTTGAAGCATTTTTGCAATTGTTTCTTCATCTTCAACATCAATATTTTGATTTAATGCTTTTAGCGTTACTGCACGATACATCGCACCTGTATCAATGTATACATACCCTAACATTTGAGCTACTTTTTGAGCAATTGTGCTTTTTCCTGCTGCTGCTGGTCCATCAATTGCAATTACTTTAGAACGAACCATATTATCACCTCGACTGTAATTATTTTATCACATTATTTCATTTATAAACAACAACAAAATAGGGTTCTCACCCCAATTATTCATAATATTTACAAAAAATAAACTAAACAAAAATCGAATTAAATTCGATTCTGTTTAGTTTAATCAAATTACTTATTTAGATTGTAACACTAAATAGATTATAATCGCTAAAACAACTATTCCTGTCATTAAAATATACATATTTAATGCATTAACTTTATTGTGTTTAATAGGTTGAGTAACGACTTCATCCATCATTGTTGCTTCGTCCACTGCTAATTGTTCTTTCTTTTGTTCAGAATAAAAAACTTCTAAACTTGCTTGCTTATGTTCAACTGCTATTACTTTCTCCGTCTCTAATGATTGAGTATTTTGTTTCAATTGATCAATGGTTTCATTTAAATCTGTTGTTAACGGTTGAATCATCGGTCGCTCAAATTCTTCCCACTCACAATCATCTAAATCAACATCTGAATTAAAGATTAATTCAATATTTTTATTAAAAACATCATCTTGATAATTAGAACTTGATTTTTGCTCATTTTCAATAATTTCACTAAAAATAGAGCTAATACATTCACTATCAGATTGTAACTTTCGTAAACGGCCGTAATCATGTTGAACAAGGGCATCTAAATAATCCAAATCTGCGTCCGCATCAAGTGCTAATTCTTCAAATGAATCTTCAAACAGTGATAAACCAGACGGTTCTAATTTAGCATCGCTTGACTCCTCAACTAATGACTCAACTTGAACAGAAAGTAATTCTTGTTCTAATTGCTCCCATTCACTGAAATCTTCACTTTTAATCATTTGGGTAATTTTTGAATAGGTACGGGCTCCATATTTATCGTGTAACGCATGAATAATGTCATTTGAACGTTGACTTAATTGCGTCGTAAATTCATTTACCTCATCTTGACCAATCGATGAAAACATCTCATTCGCATCTAGAGTTGATGTCATCACCTCATGTAGACGAGAAGAAGGCGTTTCAAGTGGTTCATCTAATTCTGATTCAAAGTTAGATTCAATCGAATGAGATGGCGTTTTATCTTTTTCAGGATGACTAAAGTACAATCTTCGTAATTCAGCATAATCCGCCTTTTGTTCCACCTCACTCACACTCCTTTTTCCTAAACAATTTTTATATCATGCACCGACATTTAATATCGATTTATTTACTATTTTGTAAAAAAAACAAATAAGACTAGGTAATTATATCATAATTTTATTTTATTTAGAGTATTAAATTTGAATTTTTTTGTCTTTTTAGTTTATAATAAGTCATGTAATTCAACTGAATTATACGATATCAAACTATCATTCCTGTGAAGGGGGACAAAACAATGGCTAAATTCACAATTGTTTCAAAAGATGAGTGCATCGCTTGTGGTGCATGTGGTGCTGTAGCTCCAGATGTATTCGGATATGATGATGAAGGATACGCAGAAAACGTATTTTCAGGAGATAACAACACTGGTACTGTTGCAATTGAAGCTAGCTTAGAAGCTGATGTTATTGATGCTGCAGAAGGATGCCCAACTGAAGCAATCAAAGTTCAAGACTCACCTTTTAACTAATATTACCAAATCACACATTATTATGTAGGATTTTTTTATGTTTTATTCAAAAAAAGAGCGATTAGTGATCACTAATCGCTCTTTTTTTAGAATTGACGCATTTTTGTAAAGCGTAATTTCGGTTTTTCTTTTTTATCATTTGCCATCGAAATTAATGTTTTAACTTCATGTGGCGTTAATGGACGGAATTCTCCCGCCGCAAGTCCAGCTACATCAATGTTTCCAAATTGCTCACGACGTAGCTTCTTAACAGGGAATCCAATTGCATCAAACATCTTTTTAACTTGATGGTAGCGGCCTTCATGAATCACTAATCGAACTAATGAGGATTGATTTTTCTTATCCACTGACACTAATTGAGCTGTTGCTGGTTTCGTTTGATATCCATCAATTTTAACTCCACGAGCTAATGGCTTTAAACTTTCTTGTGTCACGATTCCTTTAACACGTGCTAAATAAACTTTATCGATTTCTCCACTTGGATGCATCATTTTATTTGCAAAATCACCATCATTAGTCATTAATAAAACACCTGCTGTATCGTAATCTAAACGACCAACCGGATAAACACGTTCTGATACTTTATCTTGGAAGAAGTCTACAACCGTACGACGATTCTTCTCATCTGATACCGTACTTACAAATCCACGTGGTTTATGTAAAACATAGTAAACTTTTTTCTCACGTTGTAGCGGGATGCCTTCTACTTCGATTTTTTCCTTTCCAGTTACTTTAACACCTAATTCGCGAACTACTTTATCATTAACAGTTACTTTTCCTTCTAAGATTAGTTGCTCTGCCTTACGACGTGATGCAACTCCAGCATGGGCAATAACTTTCTGTAATCGTTCCATGTAAAAAATCCTCCAATCAGAGATGATACTAAATTCGACAAGAATTTGTATTTAACCATCATTTTACCTTTATTATAAGTAAAAATCAATGTTTAATCCAATCGAGGTGTTATTTCATATGTGATTTAACTCTTAAAAGAAAAGTGAGACTGCTAAAATAGCAGCAAAAAATCCGATTAAATCAGCTGTTAACCCTAGTTTAAGGGCATGTTTCATTTCACTTAGTCCCACTGCAGCGAAATAAACCGTAATAATATAAATCGTTGTATCTGTACTTCCTTGCATGATTGAAGCTAAACGACCAACTGTTGAATCTGGACCATAAATAGAGATTAAATCCGTTGTTACACTTAAAGCAGCTGATCCTGAAAGTGGCCTAAGAATCATAAGAGGTAACACATGAGCATCCACATGAATCGCTGTTAAGACAGGATTTAGAAACTGTGCAATGGCATCAACAATCCCTGAGGCAAGAAACACTTTAATCGCTACAATCATTCCAACAATATTCGGAACGAGAGATACTGTCGTTCTCATCCCCTCTTTAGCCCCTTCAACGAAGTGATCAAACGCATTTGTTTTATTAACAAACGCCATCATGAAAACAGAAAGTAAAAATACAGGTAAAACATAGACACTAATCGCTCCCACCGCATCACCTTCTTTCATAGCGCTTAGCAATCGTTTTATCACCAGACGAAGGAATTCGTTTCATTCGACTATAAATGTTATGAATGATTAGCCCACCAATCGTCGTGATTCCTGAAGCAAATAGAATAGGTAAAAACACTTCACTCGGATTAGTTGAATGATACATATGCCTCACCCCAATGATAGTAGTTGGAATAATTGTAAATCCTGCTGTATTCATGACAAGAAGTGTATACATTTCAAAACTAGGTTTGCTTGGATCGGGATTGGTCGCTTGTAATTCTTTCATTGCTTTAAGACCTGTTGGCGTGGCGGCACTTCCTAATCCTAATAAATTACTTACCATATTTGTCGTTAAATATTTTAAAGCTGGATGATCCGCTCGAAGTTTTGGATATAAAAAGCGTGTCACTGGAGCCAATACCTTGCAAAGGACATCAAGCATCTTCGAATGATTAGCCACTTGTAACACGCCCGTCCAAAACACCATAATCCCTGCTAGGTAAATGACTAAATTAATAGCTTCTTGTGCTCCAGATAAAATCGCGTTATTGACTTCACTTGTTGTTCCATAAAAAAAACTATAGATAATACCGACTGTAAAAAGTCCCATCCATATTTTATGTATCATTAGAAGCTCACCGCCCCTGTAAACCAATTCATTAATTTATCAAACCAAGATTGGCTTTCAACTTTTGGTGTAATAGCCTTATAAACAGGAATCTCTTGTTGAATTTCTCCATTAATTAAAACTTGCAGTACCCCAACTTCATTGTCCTTTGCTTTTTTATATAATGATAAATTAGTTGTCACTTTTTCACTTCCATCTTTTTTAACAATCACATTGACCATTTTTTCAACATATAACTTATCACTTAATGTTTGATTCGAGACTTGAATTTCCCCTGGTTCAATAATGGTCTGTACCTGATAATTATCAAATCCATAATTAAATAAATTCATATGATCGTTCCAATCATCGCCTGCTTTTAATGTTACTACAACTAATTCCATATCATCTTTACGTGCAGATGTCACAAGCGTTCGTCTAGCTTGTTTGGTAAACCCTGTTTTTCCCCCAATGGCATACTCATAATAACCAGTTACCAATTTATGTTTATTATGCCAAACATAAGTCATCCCATTTTTAGTAGTTGCCTTATGTGTTTCTGTTCCTGTAATTTCTCTAAAAATTGGATTATTCATCGCATATTGCATGATGAGTGCCATATCTCTAGCCGTCGATAAATTATAAGTGGTCTCATCTAACCCGGAAGGGTTTTGGAATACACTATTTGTCATTCCGATTTCTTTTGCCTTGTCGTTCATCATCTTAACAAAACTTGCTTCATCGCCCCCAACAAATTCCGCAATTGCCATTGCGGCATCATTCCCAGATCGAAGCATGAGACCATATAGTAAATCAATTAGTTTCACTTGATCGCCTAACGTTAAATACAAAGCTGAACCCACTTGGCGTGTGACATTATCAGATATTTCTACCCATTCATCCAGATTTGCATTTTCAATCGCAACAATGGTTGTTAAGATTTTCGTAATACTTGCAATATACATTTGATCATCTGGACACTTTTCATATAACACACGCCCTGTCGATTGTTCCATCAGAATCCCACATTGCGAACTAATCTCCATTGCCGATACCCCGTTCGAATCGTTCGCTAATAAGACAACGAATATCGCAATAGTCAATAGTATTTTAATTTTTTTCATTTTCTGCTCACCTCAGTCCTGTAACTATTACAACTGTATGATGCATGTCCATAAAATATCAGTGAATAAAAACACCTGTTATGACAGATTTTTAAACATCTACACGATTTGTATACGACTTTTAACAAAAAAAGCTACCCCATCTATTGATAAGGTAGCTTTAGCTCTCAATGCTTAATTATATGTTTTTTTCGGTTTTTTACCTTTTTTAAGTTTTGGTTTTGAATCATCAACCACTTCAGCTGCAATTTCTACATCTACTGTATTTTTAGCAGCTTTAGCTTTAGATACTTTTTTACTTTTCGGATCTTTTGGCATACTAAAACCTCCTGTACTTAAAATAGGATACCTTTTTAGTATGTACAAAATGATAATGAGTATTTACTCTTCCTCAGAGAAACTAAATAAGTCTGATTCTTCATCTAAATTAAAGTCTGGTGTAACAAATGGTAACTCTGGCAATTCCTCTAATGTCTTAATACCAAAGTAATCTAAGAAATCGTCCGTCGTTCTAAATAAAATAGGACGTCCTGGTCCTTCCAAACGTCCCGCTTCTTCAATAAGAGAGAACGTTAAAAGCTTTCTTAGAACATTATCACTACTTGCCCCACGAATATTTTCAATTTCATGACGGGTAATTGGTTGACGATAGGCAATAATCGCTAGAACCTCAAGTGCCGCATTCGATAATCCACGTTGATTTGGGTTTTGAATTAAACGTTTTAAATAAATTGCATGATCTTTTTTAGTTGTCATTTTATAGACACCTGCAACTTCAATAATATCAATTCCACTACTAATACTTGCATATCGTTCTCTTAATTCAATCAATAATGATTTAATTTCAACTTCATTTACTTCTAAAACGTATTCTAATTGCTGTGTACTAATCCCTTCATCACCAACAGCAAATAATAACCCTTCTAAAATACCTAAACGTTCTTGTTTAAACAATTTCATCACCTTCTAAACTAGAAATATAAATATCCTCATAATAATTTTGTTGAGAAATACTGATTTGATTTCCTTTTACCAGTTCAAGTAGTGCTAAAAAGGTTACAACGATATATTCTTTATCAAAACGATCAAACAAACTTATAAATGCAACGCGTTTCTTATATTTTAACTGTTGACCTAATGATCGCATTCGTTCTTCTACGGAAATATTTTGTGGTACAATTCTTGTCTTCAATGGTTTGGCTAATTTATGACGACGTAGTAATTTCTCAAAAGCTGAAATTAATTGTTCTACTTGAAGGTTTTGTGGAAGCTTAGCTTCTTGATCAATATAATCAGAAAAATCAATCGGTGGTTTCGTAAAGAACTGTCCACGTTCTTCTTCTAACTCTCGTAACTCTTTCGTCACTTCTTTATACTGTTGATATTCAACTAATCGTTGAATCAAAGCTTCTCTTGAATCCTCTTCATATTCATCTTCTATTTCAACGACCTGTTTCGGTAATAAGCTCTTACTCTTTATCTCAATTAAAGTTGCGGCCATTACTAAATATTCTGACGCAATCTCAAGCTTCAAATCTTCCATGGCATGAATATAATCTAAGTACTGCTGCGTAATCTCGGCAATTTTAATATCATAAATATTTACTTTGGCTTCTTTTAATAAGTGTAAAAGTAAATCAAGTGGCCCTTCAAACGCATCAATTCGTACTTCATAACTCATAACCCACCTACTTCCTACTTAATAACATTTCTTAATTGTAGCGAATTTTTAACATTTGTACAATAAGTCTAAGAAAAAAACATACTTCCTTTTATTGATGTTTAGTTCATGATATCCCTAACTTCTCTATTTATCTCAATAAGCTAAAGAATTGAAAAAAAGTTCCTTCACTATCATACAATCATGAGTGATTAGGAACTTTCCTCTTTTATTCAGGTTGTGATTTTTGTTGTTCTTGCCTTTTATGCGTATTATATCGATAAGGAATTGGATAACGAATGACACTTTTTAATAAAGCTTTAAAGTTAAATGGAATCAGTGGGTATAAATATGGCTTACCGAAACTTTTCATTGTTGCTAAGAAAATTAATCCAACAACAATCGTTCCAATGTACCCCCATAATCCTAAAAGTGCTGTTCCGACAATAATAAATAATTTAAACATTTTATTAGCTAGTCCTAGCTCATAACTTGGTGTAACAAAAGCACCTAAAGCTCCAATAGCTACATAGAATAAAATTTCTGGTCCAAATAATCCTACATCAACAGCCACTTGACCAATTAAAATCGCAGATACGATCCCAAGAGCTGAGGAAATAGCCGTTGGCGTATGTATAGAGGCTAGACGTAAAAACTCCATTCCAATTTCACCTGATATAACTTGAAGAACAATTGGGATATTGCCTTCTTCTTGTGGTCCTATAAAATTCAGAAAATCAGGTAAATATTCTGGATGAAGCACGAATAATAGCCATGTTGGCATTAGGAAGACTGATACAATAATCCCAGCATAACGAATAAGGCGTAAGAAGGTTCCCACAGCAGGAGTTTGACGATACTCCTCCACACTTGTTAAGTGATCGAACAAAGTCACGGGTCCAATCATAACACTTGGTGACGTATCAACAATAATGGCAATCATTCCTTGATATAAATGAGCAGCTACAACATCTGGACGCTCCGTATATCGTACAAGAGGATAAGGATTATAGACTTGACCAGTAATAAATTCTTCTAATTCTTTATCAGTCATCGTTAATCCATCAACTTTAACTTGCTCAATACGATGTTTTACCTCATCAACCATGCTTTGATCTGCAATATCTTCAATATACATTAAAACAACATCTGTTTTCGATTGGTCGCCAACCTTCAAAATAATATTTCGAAGTTTTCCTGTTCGAATACGGCGACGCGTCAGAGCCGTATTGACAATAATATTTTCTGTATAACCATCTCTTGATCCACGAACTGTTTTTTCTGTATCTGGTTCTGAAGGACCACGTCCTGGGTAGCTACGAACATCGACAACAAAAGCTTGAGTTTCTTTATCAACTATAATCGCAACTAATCCACTTAAAACAGAGGTACAAATATCATTGACTTTATCTGTAACCGTGACTTGCTGGTGAACAAGTCGATTATGAATCGTTTGAAAAACGTCATCGTTTGGATGTGGTAAACTATTTAATAACAATAACTGCGTCATTAAATCTACAACTAGTTCTGAATCAACTAACCCTGTTATATAATACAGCTGAATGCGACGTTCCATTACGACAATCTCACGCTGACCAACATCAAAACTTTTTCCGAAGCCTAACTTGTCTTCTAATATCTTTTGAGTCTCATCGATATTTTTCTCGACTGGTACATATGGATCGTAGGCCATATTATCCCACCTTTCCCTTGATAAATCTGTCCTTTATCTCTCATCCTTTTGGTTTGAAAATCAAGGCAACTATAAATGCAAATAAAATGGCGGCTGTAATTCCGGCGGCTGTTAAATCGAACATTCCCATCCCGATTCCAATAAAACCTAACTGTTCTGATTTTTCCATGGCACCGTGAATGACTGAATGTCCAAAACTCATGATTGGAAGCTGAGCTCCAGCTCCAGCAAATTTAATTAATTTATCATATAATCCAAATACATCAAGTGCAGCTCCTACAACAACAAATCCACAAGTAATATGTGCCGGCGTTAACTTAAAATAATCTAATATCAATTGTCCGATTGCACAAATAATACCACCGACAATAAAGGCTTTTATAAATATCATCTCTATAATCGCTTCTTTCTTATTAAAATTATCTTTAATCTTTTACTTAATCTGCAGCACATAAAGCAACAGCATGTGCAATACATGGAATTGTTTCTTTTTGCTGTAAAATTATTGGATTTAATAAAGCACCAGTTGCAACAACTAATACACGTTTTAGTTTTTTCTCTTCTAATAATTTTTTAATATGCCCATAAGTTACAACCGCACAGCAGCCACAACCGCTACCACCAGCAAATACGGGTTGGTCTTCAGAGAAAATTAACTTTCCGCAATCATTATGTTGTTGACTAATGTCGTATCCTTCACCTTTTAATATATCAATTAGAATTGGGCTTCCACACGTTGCTAAATCACCTGTTAAAATGAGGTCATAATAAGAAGGTTGAAGTCCTAAATCTTGAAAATGTTGTTTGATGGTTTGAGCCGCGGCTGGTGCCATCGCTGATCCCATATCATTTGCGTCATTTTGTGCAGCATCAACGATAATTCCAACGGTTCCAGATTCAATACGAATTTTAGTTTTTTTATGACTTACTAACGCAACACCTGAACCAGTTACGGTATACTGAGCTGTATCCGGTTTAGGGCCACCGTATTCTGTTGGATTACGATACTGACGCTCTGCTGATGAATTATGGCTACTTGTTGCTGCTAATGCAATTTTAGCATTATCACTATCAACAAAAATGGAACTTAATAATAAAGACTCCATTGATGTTGAACACGCTCCATAAATCCCAAAAAACGGAATATTCGTTTCTCTAAAGACATAGTGTGTTGGAACAATTTGATTCACAAGATCTCCAGCAAATGAAACAGATATATCACTTTCTTTAATTTTTGCTTTATTAATGACTTTTTGAATAGCACTTCTCATTAATTGTGATTCCGCTTGTTCCCATGATTTTTGACCACAGTAAGGTTCATCGTATAAAATATCAAAATCATCTTTTAATGGTCCCTGTGACTCTAATGGACCAACTGCCGTTGCCGTCTCTAGTAAATAGACGTTATTATTAAATTTCCATGATTGACTTCCAACTTTCATCGCTACCATCCTTTTCTTATGAAATTCATTGATTAATCATCATCGGATAATTAGAAGCCCCACTACCCTCATCATCTCCTCAAACTCTTTAAGTTGAGGGAAAATATTAAACTCTACTAAACAATAGCGAATAATTCCAAACACATAAGCAGAAACAACAGCAAACACAATAACAGCCCCTGCTAGCTTAAAGAGGTTCGTTGCAATTCCAAGGACCACTCCTTCACTTCTACTTTCTAACGCCGCTGAAGTTAATGAGTTCGCAAATCCACTGATTGGCACGAAAGCTCCTGCTTTTGCAATTTGGCCAAACTCATCATAAACACCTAAACCGGTTAAGATAGTTGTAATTAAAATAACAGTGACTAACGCAAGTGTACTAGCAGTCTCTCGAACAAACCCAAACCAATGAATATACATTTCGATCAGCAATTGACCACCCAAGCAGATTAGGCCACCAAAGAAAAATGAAACAGCAGCATTTTTCACATAATTGGGTTTTACTTCATGATTTTTTATGACTTCTTCATATTTTTTCGTTTTCACGTCTTGTCACCACTCCTCAAAAATGAACTCTACACTTTAATATAACTTTTTTTCTAGAAATTATTAGCTAGTCACTCAAATTTCCTTATAAATTAACATTTCATATAAATAATTAATAAAATAATAAAAAAAGATTGTTATCATTCGATAACAATCAAAAAATAATCAAACAAACTCATTTTTTGAAACATAGACACCTTCTTTTGGTCATGCGTGACAATAATAGATAAACTTAAAATTAACATTGATGACAGGTATATACGAATAAAAACAAAAAAAGAGCGTATCGCTCTATGACTATAAAACTTCAGTCATTTTGAGACACGCTCTTTTTAGGTCGTCATTTTTTCTTTTAATTCCTTTAGAATCTTCTTCTCCAAACGAGAAACAGCTACTTGATTAATTTCTAAGCGTTTTGCCACTTCAGATTGCGTATATCCTAAATCAAAGCGTAAATAAATTAGCATTTTCTCGATTGGATCTAAACTTGAGACTAATTGTTTTAACACAATCTTTTGCTCAAGTTGCATCCCTTCTTGATGATTTGGAATTCGCTCAATCAGTGGCATATCTTCTTTTTCATAATTATCTAAAGAAGCCACATTCATTGGAGCATTTAATGCCAAAATGATTTGCTCTTCTGTTAATTCTGTTGCTTCTGCGAGTTCTTTAATCGTAGGCTCTCGTTCTAATGACTTATTTAATTGATCTTTGACTTCTTGAATTTTATGAATATTACTTTTAATGCTACGGCTAATCTTAATCGGACTCTGTTCACGAATAAAGGCTTTAATTTCTCCAATAATTAGAGGAATCGCATAAGTAGATAATGTCGTATCATAAGAAGCATCGAACTGAATAATTGCCTTTAATAAGCCCATACATCCAATTTGAAATAAATCATCTTTCTCAACTTCTAAATGACCAAATTTATGAACAACCGACCAAACTAAATCCATATGATTCTTAACTAATATTAACTTTGCTTCTTCATCACCACTTTGAGCCTTTTTAATCAGCTCTTGAATTTCTTTTTTATTCATCTAACCATCCCTCATGCCTTGTCATTTAAGTATCATGTTTGTCATGTTACTTCGTTGATGAATCTACTGGTAAAAATTCTTTTTCAAATGAAATGGTTGTTCCTATTCCTAGAACTGATTTAACTTCAAATTGATCACTAAATGACTCCATGATCATAAATCCAAGTCCACTACGTTCCTCTTCTTGTTTCGTTGTATAAAGAGGCTGTTTAGCTAATTCGATATTTTCAATCCCTTTTCCAAAATCTTGGATTGTCACACGCAAGCGTCGTCCCTCAAGACTTGCTTTCATATCGATGATTCCATTTTCATTATCTTCATAGCCATGAATAATGGCATTCGTAACGCCTTCTGAGACAATCGTTTTAATTTCATTTAATTCTTGTGCATTTGGATCAAGCGGTGCAATAAAGCCAATAATGACAAGTCTTGCAAAACTTTCATTAATACTTTTTGCAGGAAATTGTAAATGCATTTCATTATTCATATTATGCAATCCCCCTAATTACAGACTCGAGATGCGAGTCATCATTAATTACTTTAATAATTTGTGAAAGTCCTGATAATTCAAACACTTTCGCGACTAATGGTTTCATACCAATAACCATGACCGATCCATTGACAGCTTTTAATTGATTATATCGTCCTAAAATAATCCCAATTCCTGAACTATCCATAAAGTCCAAATGTTTAAGGTTAAAAACGATATGTTTAATCTGTGATTCACTCATCACAGTATTAAGTCGGCTACGTAATTGATCAGATGTATGATGATCTAACTCTCCATTTAAATTCACATATAACACTTGATTTTCAACATAAAGTGAGACAGTTATACTCATAATAATCCCCTTCCCGTGTCAGATTGATTTCATTTTAAATGAAAGTTTGAGTTTATATGTCATTTTCGACAATTATAGTGTTTTTATTTTTTTATACGTAAATAAAGAAAGATTAAAATCACGACTCTATTTGTCTTAAAATTAAAAAAAAAGAGGAAAATGCATAAAACATGTTATGCATTTTCCCCGAATAAGATTTGTGACACTATATATCCTAAAAGTCCAATAAAACTATTTTTCTCTACTGGTTCTTTAACGGTTAGTGGAATTTCCTTATATGCTTTTCCGTTGTAGTAGTAAGTTAATATTCCAACTTGGTCACCCGGTTGAATCGGTAATTTAATTTCTTCATTTAAACTTAAATCATATTTTGATTCTTGTTCAGCATCTGTTTTCTTTTTAAGCACTGTTACTGGTTCAGATGTAACAATTTCAAAACTACGATTTTTAGCCAGCATATTATAACCATTTGAAACAACTTTTTGGCCTTCAAGTTTTTGTACAAGTTCATATTGTCCATAAGCATACTCAATTAGGCGAGTCACCTCTTGATTACGAATATCGGATTTACTTGCCCCCATTACAACAGCAATAACGCGCATCTCTCCACGGTTCGCTGTCGCCGTCAAACAGTAACCTGCTTCTTGCGTGTATCCTGTTTTTAGGCCATCTACACCATCTACATATTTTAGAAGCTTATTCGTATTAACAAGCCAAAATGGTGATTCTGTATCTTGACGAATATAATCTTCATAAAGTCCAGAGAATTCTATAATTTCAGGATAATCTTGTACTAAATGACGACCAATAATCGACATATCATAAGGAGTTGTCAAATGGCCTTCTTCTGTTAATCCTGTTGGATTTTTAAAGACTGTATCATTCATTCCTAACTCTTTGGCCTTTGCATTCATTTTTTCTACAAAGGCTTCTTCCGTACCCGCTACACGTTCCGCTAGCGCAGTCACTGCATCATTAGCTGAAGCAATAGCAATACTTTTAAACAAATCCCGCACTTGCATTTCTTCACCTGGTTTTAAATAGATTTGTGATCCACCTAAACTCGCTGCATGTTCACTTACGCGAATCACTTCATCCCATTGCATTGATCCATTATTAATTGCTTCAAGAATTAAGTACATTGACATCATTTTCGTCATACTAGCTGGAGCAAGTTGTTCATGTGAATTTTTTTCGTACAAAATTTCTCCGGTTTCCGCTTCGATTAGAATGGCTGCTTTTCCATCCGTCACTAAGTCATCAGCTTGAACGATGGTCACATGAATAAAACAACTAACGATAAAACATGTAACTAGACTAATTAACACTTTTCTTATTTTCATTTTTGCACCTCTTTTTCTACCTGCAGCGTTACTACACATGTATGAAAAGAGGAATTAAAATATGCAGTGTCTCTAGGAAGGCCGCTAATTTTTATTTTGTAACTTATGAAGAGATTAGCGGATAAAATAGAAAAACGAGGAACACTCACTCAATTTGTTTAAGTCCGTTGAATAACTGAATTAAATAGAAAAAGGAGTCGATAAGCTTTCGACTCCTTTAAAACGAGATGAAAAAAACAAAAATAAACACACCTATTTTGTCAAACTAAAATTAGATTAACCTAGGCAATAATATCATAAATTAAAGTAGGTGAACAAACTGAAGATGAAGAAATCTCATAAGCTTTTTTAATGTATTCAATAGCTTCTTGGGAATCTGCTTGATTTGTATGAACATAAGCTAAGACATCACCTTGATTGATGGCTTCCCCAACTTTTTTATTTAATACTACACCAACACCCATATCAATGGTATCTTCTTTTGTCGCACGACCTGCTCCTAATTTCATAGCAGCAATTCCAATTGACAATGCGTCAATCTTCTCAACATATCCAGCTTCTGTTGCAGTGACTGGGATAACAGAAGACGCCGTTGGTAATAATTCAGGATTTTCAATTTGAGAAGTATCTCCACCTTGTGCCGCAACAAACTCTTTAAACTTTTGTAAAGCTTCACCATTTTGTAATTTTTCTTTTAGTTGCGCATAAGCTTGCTCAGTATTAGCAGCTTTTTTGGCTAACACAACCATGTGACTGGCTAATTGTAAAACAAGCTCTTCTAAGTCTTTAGGACCATTTCCACTTAAGGTCTCAATCGCCTCTTTAACTTCAAGGGCATTTCCAATGGCAAATCCTAATGGTTGATTCATATCTGTTAAAAAGGCAACTGTTTCACGACCTGCATCACGTCCAATTTCAACCATTGCAGTGGCTAATTCTTTTGCATCATCTAATGTTTTCATGAAGGCCCCTGCTCCAAACTTAACATCTAAGACAATCGCATCTGCACCCGCTGCAATTTTCTTACTCATAATTGAAGAAGCAATTAAAGGAATTGACTCAACAGTTCCAGTTACATCACGAAGAGCATATAAATATTTATCAGCTGGGGCTAAATTTCCTGTTTGACCAATAATCGCTAACTTAATATCATTGACTTGCTGAATAAACTGATCCATCTCAATTTCAATTTTCATTCCTGAGATTGATTCAAGTTTATCAAGTGTCCCACCAGTATGACCTAAACCACGACCACTCATTTTCGCAACAGGTACGCCCATTGATGCAACAAGAGGACCTAAGATTAAAGACGTTTTATCTCCAACACCTCCTGTTGAATGTTTATCAACTTTAACTCCTTCAATAGCTGATAAATCAACAACATCTCCACTATTAACCATTGCTTGAGTTAATGCTAAACGTTCTGCTTTCGTCATATCATTAAAAACAATAGCCATTAATAAAGCTGACATCTGATAATCCGGAATCTCTTTGTTTGTATATCCATTAATAATCCATTCAATTTCAGCGGTTGTTAACTCAATATTATGTCTCTTCTTAGAAATTAAATCTACCATTCTCATTATTATCACCTATTTCTTTACACAGAATAAAATCCCCTTAAATTATACCCTAAAGTTATTCCTCTTGAAACTGCTTCAATAAAATATATGCTAAAAAATTTGTTTTATTGAATACTTAGACTGGCTCGTGGAAAAATAGAAATATAACCTTAACAAACTGAGGTGAAAACATGTTTCGACAACACAAAATTTTATGCGAAAATAAAGAAACAGTCATCTATCTTTTTCTTTATGATCAACAAATTGATTTAGATACGATGAAAAATATCTTCTCTCAAATTTCAAATATGACCCTTGAATCACGAATTATTGACTACTTCAACCAACATAATATTAAATGTCTTGGAAATCATGTGAGAATCGTCTATCAGTCAACCATTGTTAAAGATTTATTCATCAATCAACATCGTAAGCCAAGATCTTACGCCACAAATGTAGTAAGTCTTTATCGATAAACGAACATATCTTCCATTTAGAAGTGATAATCGAGCGATTATCACTTTTTATTAAAGGCTTTAGCCTGTTGAGCTCGCGAAGCGTGCGAAACATAAAACCACCTGCTATGCGGGTGGGAAATAAGGGTTATACCACTAAAAAATCACCTTTCTTCCTATAATAGAGTTGTTCAGGCTACTATTTTAGAAGAGAAAGGTGATTTTTATGGCCAATAAGGCAAATAGTTTATCTCACACAAAGTGGATGTGTAAGTATCACATTGTGTTTACTCCTAAGTATAGACGAAAAATAATTTATAATCAATATAAAACCAGTATAAGAGATATATTAAAACAATTATGTGCCTACAAAGGAGTAGAAATAATAGAAGGACATCTGATGCCAGATCATGTCCATATGTTAGTAAGTATCCCACCAAAAATGAGTGTCTCAAGTTTCATGGGATATTTGAAGGGGAAAAGTGCATTGATGATTTTTGATAAACATGCAAATTTAAAATATAAATTTGGAAATAGACACTTTTGGGCCGAAGGATATTACGTAAGTACAGTTGGATTAAATGAAGCAACGATTAAGAAATATAGACAGGAACAAGAAAGCCATGATATAGCCATGGATAAATTAAGTGTAAAAGAATATGAAGACCCTTTTAAAGGGTAGCTAGCCATACGAAAACTCCTTTAGGAGTAAGCAAAAGCGGCAAAGGCAAGTAGCTTGAACAAAGTGAAAGCTAGCGCCTTGAGACGCTAGCCGGTAACAAGGGCTTATAGCCCTAGTGAAAACCACCCGTTTGACGGGTGGTTTTTATTTTCAACTCCAGTAAGCGTTTTACTTCGTCTTAAGGAACAAAAACTGTAAAGGTATTTCCTTCACAGTTTTATTTTTTACTATTCTTTTTTTCTTCATCTGATGTCATAGATAAATCATTAAATATCAATTCTGACCCAAATTCATTTCCATATTCAAATGGAGTTAATAAATTTCCAAACATGCAGCGATTTATCTCATTTTGCCAAGCGTGAGAAAAAGCACTCGGATAATCCTGATTACTTTGAACAGAACGATTTTTTTTCATGTCGATGACTCCTTTTATAACAAAATAGTTGTCAAAATCACTAAGATTAAGATAATGATTAAGTAAATTAAGACAGCTCTTGCAAAATTACGCTTGTTAACATTAATCTTTCGACTAAAGCTCAAGTAAAGAAAGGCAATTAAATTGATGACTGGAATCATTCCAAGTAAGATAAGAAAAAGCCATTCTTCTATTTTAACCACTGCTTGCAATGACTCCTTCTCTTGTCGAGGTTCCACGATTTTTATATCCTCCATCATAAAAGATATTTATATTTTTTGAATAAAACATTTTTTTATACCTATTTATGTATTTTTCTGACAAAAAAAGACTGTTTTGAAAATCAAAACAGTCTTTTTTTTATGCCTTCATTGGCTCTTTAATAATTACTTCAACTTGTTCACAAATTTCATTCGTCGACAATGATTCATATGCTTCGTATGGAATTGGATCATGAATTTCCATATTAATTACTGTACGACGTGGCCAACGTTTAGATACTTCATAACTATTATAAATGGTTACTGGCACAATATCCGCCTTTGCTTTTTGAGCTAATTTAAAACTTCCTGCTTTAAAACTACCAACTTCAGCCTGAACCATACGTGTCCCTTCAGGGAAAATAACCATTAAATGTCCTTCCTTAACACTTTTCGCCGCTGCAGAAATGACTCTAACTGATTGTCTAACATCTGTACGATCCATGAATTGACATTGAATTAAACGCATTGAATCACTTAATAAGAAAATATTATCTAACTCTTTTTTCGCGACATAGCCATGTGGTTTTTTAATCGCTTTTAACATTGCGACAATATCTATATTACTTTGGTGATTTGCATAAATAACTCCATGCTTAACTTGGTCTAACTTTTCTAATCCTTTAGCATTCACTTTTACATTAAATAGTACTGGAATCGCCCATGAAACAACCCAACTAATAAATGAAAAACGCTCCTGTGCAGAATATTTTTCATCTTTTAATTGTTGAACACGAGCGTTCACACATAAAACAACAATAATAGCTAACACAATAATAACTAATAAAATTCCTAATACAATCCATAAAAATTTTAACAACTTAACTCATCCTTTCATAAACAGCAAATCGTAATTCACCACTTAAGTACTCTTTCATACACACCCATTCGTTCCAATCAATCGTTGGAAAATAGGTATCTCCTTCAAATACTTGATCAATATGTGTGATATATAAGCGATCAGCATAAGGTAATATCTGTTCATAAACCGAACGTCCCCCAATGATAAATAACTCTTTTTCTTTTGGATAATTCTGTATTATCGTTTTCCAATTCGCAAGTACCGTTACCTCTTCATAATCATAGTTCGTTGTAGTTGTTAAAACATAATGATGTCGATTTGGTAACGGCTTATTTTGATACGATAAAATGGATTCAAACGTTTGACGTCCCATCAGGATATCATGCCCCATCGTTGTTTGCTTAAAATAAGCAAGGTCTTCTTTATAATGCCAAGGCAATCGATTTTTTGACCCAATCAATTGATGACGGTCAAAGGCAACAATCAATGAAATCATAATGTTCTTTCCTCACTCATTCAATCTTATTGACTTCTACGTTCCGAACAGTATAAACGATGCACACTTAATGAACCTATTTGTAAGATTTTTCAATAACTCCATAGAAGAAATGACGTTTTTGATTTTGACGATCTATTTGAAAACCAAGCTTCCCTAGCTGATGATTCCCATAACTCGATTTAACAACGACACGCTCTTTAGCTACCCTTAATGCCTCTTGAACATGTTCTTCCGTCATCACATCATATGATACAATTGGCTTAATTATTTTAATACCATGTGAACTTTCTACTGATTGATTAAACATAAAATCAAAGTAAACAACATCCACTGACTCATCTGGACATTGTTTTAAATAATCCAAATTATCAGTATTAATAATGGATACTTGATCAATTATTGCTTTCCACTCCAGCTTTTCATTAGTGGCATAATACTGTAATCCTTCCCTTACTAAAACAGATAGAGGGAAGCTTTTCTCAAGTGAGATCACTTTCCCAGTAGGTCCAACAATATAATTTGCAACTAATGTATCAGAAGCTAATCCCAACGTGCAATCTAAAAAAGTCATTCCTTCTTTAAGCTGACAAGCCGTCATTAAACTATCCGATTGCCCATTCTTAATTTGCTTAATTCGATGCATCGCCATATTCGGATGAAAGAAGACTTCCTCTTGTCCCTGTTCATAATAACTTAGTCCACGTTGGTTATTCACAACAAAAATATGAGGATCGACATGCTCAAGTAGATATTTAACGGTTTTTTTATTTCGTGCCATATATGGAACTTGCAAAGATTCAGACAACTCTTTCGCCTTTATAATCAATTCTTCTGTTTCATCAAATGCTGTTGTAATAATCATCATGTCACCGCTTTTCATTAAACTCTATCTTAATATTTTGACAGATAATGCTTTGAAGTTCAAGCCGTTTTAAATAACTTCTTTTTATGTTTTTCAAACTAACTTACTTTTATAAAAAAAGCCGCTACTACATTAGTAACGACTTTTTTAGCTTCATTTAATTTACATAGCTATTTCTTCAATTTGTACTTCCTGATTCTCTAATTCGCTTCTTTGATCACCAGTTCGAGTCTGGATAAATGATACTTTTTCTGCAACCACCTCTACTGCACGTAATGATTTATGATTAGGAATTTCATATGTTTTATGAACCAAACGTCCTTTAACACCGATGATAGCACCTTTACCACAATATTCAACGACGCTCTTAGCAATCCCTTCCCATATAGTTTATATAAAAGTATAAAAAGCAGATTACTTAAGTTATGTAAAATAAGAATAAAAAAACAACAGATAGCCTTCTAGCATCTGTTGTTTTTTTATTATTCTAAGTTATCAATAGCGTGCTGTGCTTCTTCAGCTGTGAATTTTTCACCGTATTCCGAAATTAGTTGATCATAAATCGCACTAGGAGACATCGCCATCATTTCTTGATAGTCTTTTGCTTTTTCCAACGCGTTGGCTTTATAATCAACATCTAAGTTATCAATCGCATATTGAGCGGCTTCAGCTGAAAACTTCTCTCCATACTCAGATGTTAATTGATCATATAACGTTGCTTTAGACATATGCATCATATCGCTATATGTTTTTGCTTTTCTTAACGCCGACTTATATTCTGTGGGAATGTCAGCTACTTCTTTTTCAGGCTCTTTCTCTTCTGCTGGTTGTTGTTCTGTAGAAATTGAACCTTCACTATCTTCTGTCTCAACTTTCGCAACTGGTGTACTCTCCTCAGTCGTCCCTGATTCTTCTTGAGTTTGATTGCTACCTTCTGTCTCAGGAGTTTCTTCTTCGCCTGCTCCTGCGACTCCAGCGATTACAATAATAGCAATGACCCAAACCCACCATTTTTTTAAAATAGATTTCTTCTTTTTCTCTTTCATCATCAATACCTCCTGAAAAAATATCCTCCAAAATTATACAATATATACATTTTTATTCAAGTATTTTCAAGAAAATACTGTATATTTTTTCATAAAACAAAACAACAAATGACGAGCAAAACAGCTCATTCTATCCTCGCTGTCCGTTGTTTTTTATTTGGCTTCAAAAATATATAACTTCTATCCTTTTATTCAATAACATCTCCAACTCTCGAACATCATTCGACAACTACTCCCCTACTCTCGATTCAATCAATGCAGAAAAGCCCCTCCCCTAGTTTATTTCATAAGCTTATCTGGAGTAGGGGAGGGGATTCATGTCGTATTACACTGATAGCATTTAAAATTACTTCACCTCGAAGGGTATAACTTATATCCTTTTTATTTCTTCACTCTTATTATGAATAATATTTTCGGTTTTATACATTGAATAAGTCATTTATTTTATCAGAATAGTCCGCTACTTCGTCTGGTTCAGTTTGAGAACTACCTTTAATTGAAAAATCATATTCATCCATAACTGATTTTAAAGCCCGCTTAATTTGTTCTAGTTCCATAAGCTCGTATTCCGCTCTCTCCGCTTCTATCTCTAGACGATCTCTACGAATCAATTCAGCTATGTAATTACTTCTTTTCGGTTTTTTCATTAAATGTTCATATTCTTTCTCATACTTTTTACCGAAAGAAATCATAACCTTATCTGCCACCAAATAACGCCTCCCCTAATACGCCAAATCCTTTTACATTATCCCATATCGCATCGTCGGAAATTGTCGCATTAGGTAATAAAACTTCAATAATTGACTTGAAATAGTTAGAGCCACCTCCAACAACTTTGATTTCCATATCATCTAAGTTCCAGTTACGAGCTCTACACTCTCTTATAACTTTATTTAGATGTAATTTTGTTACTCTTTCAATCTCTGCTTTTATTTCTTCTTTCTTTTCATGCTTAGAGCCATGCTCAATAAGTTCTTGAATCTGATAATCTTGATAATTCAACTTAAACTTACTATTAATGGCCTTTTTGATAGTATTTAAATAAAAATATCCTCCTTCATTAAGAGTGAAGCAAGTCTCTCTTAATGGTAAACCATTTTTATAGACTGCCCCTTGGAAATTAGCACCACCACAATCTAAAACTCCAACAGTACGATTTTGATAATCTTTGTGTCGTGCAACATGACCAATACTTTCTGGAACTGCTATAACTTTATTGATTTTGAAATCCATTGGGGTATCAACCGCTCTCTCTATCATCGACATTTGACTTTTACTCGCTATAAACTGCTCATACTTCATTCTTCTTTCTCTATCTAACCAGTGTTCAATTGGCATCCCGACAACTAAATTGACTTTATCTCCTTTATCAACCAACTTAGAAATAGCTAAGTTAACGAGAATTTTAGTTTCGATTTTGTGTTTCTCAAAATCAAAATCAAACGGAATTGAGTCATCACCAATAACGTACTCCTGATTAAAAAACTTAACTTTATATCCTGAATCAGTAGCAACATTTTCGATTTTATCAATCAATGATTTTGTATAAAACTTTTCTCCTTCACATTCTGCTTTCACTGCAAATTTCCCTGGATCAACCTTAACTAATTTAATTTTACTCATTTTCAACATCCTCTCATTTGTTTTTTGCTTCACACTAAATTTATATAAGTTATTGCCATTTATTAGAACCGCTTTTCCGAAAATTATATAAGTTCTATAACTTTTTTCTTTTAACACTTAATTTTGACACGTTTTTCACTTTCGAAGAGTTAATATAACACTGTAACACGCACACAACACACTGGGGGGATTTAAATGAATGTAGTTGAAATTTTAGAACTATTAGGGTGGGAAGTATTGCGTTCTAATAATCGAGATTTACTTTATTCAATAAGATACTCAGAGGCTCGCATGAAGAGAGAATGTATTGAATCAAATAAAACAATTAGAGCGAAATTAACAGCCTGCCATTTTGAGAAAGGAAATCTATACGTCTTATTTGAGGATGCTAAAACAAATGAGTTCGTAGACAACTACTGGCACAATAACATGGAGGAACACGAATTATATTTAAATGCTGAAGAAGATGCAGATGATGATGATGAGGATGATTTCGAGGAAGAAGAGAATGTTGAATGGATCCCCAAGAGATTCTCTTTATTTAGACGCTAGGAGGAATTGAAATGACAATATATGAAGTGATTAGTAATTATGATGGTATCGAGTTTTGTGGGTTGTTAATAGGCATGGTATCAATGACCTTTACAAAACATGAAGTACGACGCTCTAATGTTGAAGCTTCGACTATCATTGGAAATGTTAATATTCGCGATAAATTGAAGTTTGAATTCAACAAAGAGACAGGCGATTGGATTCACTTTAAAGATTGCAACAATTTAGGTTATCAGTTATCAATAAAAAAAGCAGCTAAGTAGCGTAATGCCACCTAGCTGCTTTTTTTTATGATCCAAGTATTCTTAATGCAGTCTCTACTGAATCATGTGCACCTTTGATGCGATTCAGTTCCAACACAGCATATTCGATTTCCCCCATACTCTTTCCTTCGTTGTTAAGTCTCTCAATTAATTCAGTCGGAGACTCCATTCTTCGTCCTAAACCACGTTGTGCTTGTAACAAATGCTCTCTAATCTCCCTCACAGCATCCTCCTTCTATTTACGGCCCCTTACTTTAATATCCTCATATAAAAGTAATCGTCATTATTAGTTTATCATACACACTACATTTTTCACCACATTTAATGGTAAATTTTATGTTTATAGTACATCACTACCGATGGAGTACATTCATATCTAAAATGAATAGAAAAAAAGATAGCAAGTGGACTTAATCACCTGCTACCTTTCTTTAATAGAATAGTTGACCATTTAAAACTCGATGCATTAAGTCATTAGAAATTAAGAGATTATATATAAAACCTGTCCTATAAATAAATTGGATAGTTATTATCATCCCCAGTATCATTATAAAATTAAATACGAATAATAACGGGAATCTCATAAATCCATCTCTGAAGACATAATACTTTCGATTTACAAAGCGACGCATATTTTTCCAAATCGTTCGAAAATAAACCTGATACTTTTGTTTGTCTGTTACATTCTCATTGTGATGTCCAAATTTCTCCACTACATAAGCAGGAGATTCATATCTAATATCCCTATCCTTAATATCAATTGCTACACCAATATTTCTATCTGATATTTTAGCAACACTGTATATTAACATAAAGCAGACATTAAAGAGAATCATTCCAAATAAAAAGGTCATTAAAACAACTTGTAAGACACTAGCCACTTCTATAGAAGAAAGTGCATTCCCGTAAATAGATATTCCTCCAAAGGTAGCAATGATAAAAGCGGCAAAAATTCCTAATATAGTTGTTACTCCACTGTTTATACGGCTTTCAATATCTCTTGAATAACCATCTATCTTAGTAGTTTGTTCCTTTAAAAACTTATCAAATTCTTTTAATTTTTCTTCGAATTTATTATACGACTTATTAGATTCTACTAACGCGCTTTCAAATCTTATAATTTCTAATTCTACATAATCTTGAATTTTCAAGATAAATCTTTTGAAATCTTTCCAACTCATACTCTCTTGAGAAACAATACCATCATATTTTTCAATACACATTTGGAAATAATCATCATCAACTAGCATTTCTAATCTAAATTTTATATAAGCAAAAATTTGTGCTGATTCCTCTTCCTTTTTAAATTCGTGTAATGACTTCAATACTTCAGAATAAGTTACTCTTTGATACTTATGATAGTAAGTTAACATATTTGAGAATATTATCTTTAAATCCTCTACCCCTGCTAAACCGCTCAGAATTACATGCATTAAACTATATTTATCTTCAGAATATCCCATATAATAAACTCCTTAAATTCCTCTGATGTTTTCTGGATGTATCGTGTAGAAATCCAACATACTTTCTTGAGTAATAATTTCATTTTGTTGTGTATCTAACCAAGGATCTTCTGAATGCGTCTTATTTACTAATTCAAAAGGCGTTACGTTAATATAAGTTTCCAATATACTATCTAATTTATCTATATCTTCATCTTCGAAACTATGTTCAGGGTTAAACTCTAATTGATCAAAATTAATTCGTCCAGTATTGTTATTATACTGTATTGTTTCAATAAATCTCTGTTCATCATTTATTGGATGATTACCATAGCATTTATATTCCTGATAGACTTCTCTTACAACAGGTCCAAGCCTCCAATTTACAATGTCATTAGCAAAACAAGGTCGATTAAGCTCAACTAAAAATCCTGCTTGGACATAGTAAAGAATCTTTTGTAATTTTAAATTAGTTATTGGCTGACCTACTCCTATGTAATAATTAATTATATATCGAGCAATATCCAAAACATCATATAATTCATTCATCTTAACAACCTCCTTCTCCTCAAAGATATTAACACTATCTCTGTCATATAAATTGTCATAATTATCATTTATCTTTTCTATTGTCAAGATGTAATTTAATATCCTTAGTTTCATTTTATCACCTCTCACTCAAAAAAACATCATTTTCTGTCGAAAAACGCACATTTCTTCCAATTTATATTAAGTGTTCCTTAATATTTCATAAAAATCATTAATTAAATATATTCAAAGCTATATTCATTATTGTCAAAAGTATATTCTTTTACCCAATAAAAAAGAGGTAGAAACGGAATTAACCGAATCTACCTCTTTTGGCAATGAACATCGATATTTGATTTTTTTATTATTGTATTTAGGCTTTTGCCTATATGTTTATTATAACAGATTATTTACGCTTTACATATTTAGAGTTAAGACTAATATATCCAGCACCCGATTTTAACTTACCTAAGCCATTTTCTTCTCCGATAATTGTAAATACTTCACCTTTTTTAACAGTTCCAACAACTTTAGAGTTGAAATCTGCTTGTTGTCTAATATTTAACTCATCACAGATAATTTCGACTAGGAATGAGTTATCTGAACTTGATTGAGTTGTAGATTCGACCTTATCAACATCATAATCCCATACCCATGACACAATGTCAGATAACAATAACTTATTTCCATCAACTTTAGTTACTTCATATGCCGAACCTTTAACAAATGAAGCCATAGATTGGCCTGTTGCGTAGTGAGTTGCTGTCGCCTTAACTTTCACTTTATCTCCAACAGAAATGCTAGACGATTGAGTGGATTGCACTGGTTTATTTAATTCATTTAAATAATCTTTAATCATATTCACGAATGATGCCCAGCCTTTGTCTAACGTGCGATGAGGACAATATTTATTGCTAAAGTCTTGATGTTTCTTGACTTTATCTGCGCCCCATCCACGTTCTTTTAGTAATTGAGCGATAAATTTAGCAGCATTCTTTTCGGCGTTCTCAAAACGAGCTCCACCACTTTTTGAGTAGCAAATCTCAATTTGAATACCTTTGCGATTGCCTTTTCCATTAGCGTCGTCACCACAAGCCCACGCATTACGATCTAGAGGTAAACCTTGAACGATTTCTTTATCATCTACGGCAAAGTGAAATGACACTTGATTGTTGTTACTAATCATATACTTAACTTCATTTTGAGCTGACGCGTCATTTGCTGTGTTATGAACGACGATAAACTCTGGTGTCATAGAATAAGGGCATTTAACGCTATATTTACTTTGAGATACTAGGTTTTTAACGATATTCATATTATTTCTCCTCCATGTTAATAAAATTTTTAAACAATTGATGTAATCCTGTTGAACTTAATCCACTGAATAAACCTGCTAAAACAATATTCGCATCAATTCCTTGAGCGATCCAAACATTTAAAACTAATCCTAAGACCGCCATAATCAGAGGGATGAATCTATTAGGAACTCCAGGAATGCTAGTCTTGATTACATACCCAACGCAGACACAAATTCCTACAATTACAGGGATACAAAATTCGCTTAAATAATTTAAATCCATTACTTATCATCTCCGTTCGTTAAATCTTTTTCTTTTTTTACTGCTATGACACTTTCTTTAACTAATTTAACCTCTTCTACTAGCTCATCTTTGTAAAACACTAAACCAGCGATCAAGAAGCCATATGCTGCGGAATCAATCATCATATAACCTAATACCAAACCGATTGTGAGTAGAAATAAAGCGACATACTGTTTTTTTATTGGAGGTTCCCATTTTTTTAAAAACAATCCAGCGACGATAAGGATACCTGTTAACATTAAGAAATTGGATAATTCCAAATACACGGTGTTCCACCCCCTTTCAATATAAAAGGCCACTCAATGAGTGACCTTAATGTGTTAATCGTTGACGATATGAATGTTTGATATTCTCCATTGATTGCTCAGCATAACGAAGTGTCATATCTGGACTAGAATGACCTAACAGTGTCTGAATAGTTGTTAGATCCATTCCACTCTGTAAAGATAACGTTGCAAATGAATGCCTAAATTTATGAGGATATAACCCTTCATCTAAGTCTGTGCGCTCATAGATTTTTGTGATAATTAATCCTAACGCTCTACGTTTCAACCGTTGATGCGGTTTTCTTTCCGACACAAACAATGCCGGATTATCATCGGTTCTTGTCATCAGATAATATTCAAGGTAGAGTGCAGCTTTTTCGGTAAAGCATACGGTCCGTTGCTTGTCTCCCTTACCAATTACATCAATGGTGAAATCGGAATAATTCAAATCATCTTGATTTAGTGCTGCTAATTCACTGATACGACAACCAGTAGCAAATAATAACTCGACTAGCGCTCGTTCTCGTGGCGTTACACAAGCGATACGCACTTTCTCTAACTCAACTATAGTCAATCCCTTTCGTAACCTCTTAGGGACAGGAAATAGCTTTAAACGCTCTGATGGGTCCCTTGAAATATACCCTTCATGTTTTAACCATGCAAAAAAGCTTTTTAATTGAGAGATAATCGTATTCTTAGTCGTATTCTTCTTGTCAGTCATATTTGCTATATAGGAGCGTAAATCAGCGATTGTAATGTCGCTAACTCTACGATGAGGATATGCGGTTGCAAATTTAGTGACTGCACGTTCATAATTTTCTAACGTGCCATCCGATATGCCATCAAACCTTTTACCTTCAAGATACCATTCGAGATGTTGGAGTATATCACTATCGCAATCTTCCCTTACTATCTCCTTGATCTCGAAGTTATACATGAGTTTTGATAACTCAACCGCAAATTCTTCATCACCGTACTTTGACTTTGCCTTTAATATTTCTTCAAATAATCTCCTATTTTCATGATTCATGAACATCAACCTTTCTATTTGGTGTCCATTCATGATAGTTAGGAGATTATTTTTTTATCAAAAAAAGTGTCAAAATTGACGCTTCAGTCTAATACCAGTCTAAATAAGTCGGCTGTTAGTTCCTCATTTACGCCTCATTTAAATGTGAGCCTCACTATCACATCACCGACTGTATTACGCTAGCAATTACTTTGTTTCTGATTTTAAAATCAATAAATATTAATATATGGAGGTGTTATCCCGCTGTATGTTTCTCTTTCGTTTTCCAGAATAATACCACTAACTGGTTGACAATAACCATCTACCCACACCATTAATTCACCACAGTTATTGTTATCACGAAACTTGATTAATTCATCGATAAACTGATTCAATGTAACTTCGTTATTGAAACTCGTTTTGATATCCATTCGAGACACACCTTTCTCTTATTATTCCAATTTTATTACATAAATGATACCATAATCTTGCAGGAGGTGAGAAAATGGAAGAATTTATAAAACAGATCAGAATCGCTTTAGATAACAGATTATATTATTTAGCATTGCAATCATGTTTATCCTTACCTGATATTTGTGCTTCTTTAGATTCAGAAGATGGTAGAACAACTGGTGCAAAATATGCTAAATGGTATGATGAAAATGTAAATGGAACTTCATATTTATCTGGTAAGGATTGTTACATGTTCCGATGTTCAGCTCTACATCAAGGACATACTCAAAATAAAAATTCTAGATTCTCTAGAATAATTTTCGTTGAACCGAATCCAAGCTTTTTCATGCACAATAACATTATAAATGGAGCTCTTAATATTGATATTAATGTTTTTTGTAATTCAATACTAGAAGCTGTCGAAAAATGGATTCCTGAACAACACAATAACGATCTATTCTTAAAAAATTACGAGTTATTAATTCGTAGATATCCAAATGGACTCCCTCCATTTATTGTAGGAATTCCTGTAATAAGCTAAATTAAATCCCCAAAATATTTTGGGGATTTTTTTATTTTTATCTACTACCCAATTGTTCCTATATTACAAATTACCTTCACTTATCCACTCACTACCATTATATACCCATGCTTTAGGATAACCAACGGCATAAGTTGAATTAATAATTCTGTCACCTTTTTTCCATTCTCCTGCTGTTGGAGTTGTTACCGCAGAAATAGTAACGGTTCCATCATTATTTATTTCATATTTTTCTGCCTCAAGATAATCCGTTTCAACATCAGACGGATTTATATTAACCCATTTAGCGCCATTTAAAAGGTAGCCGTTGTCGTGTAAATAATCACCTCTCGGACCAATATTTACAACTTTATCATAAGAATGCGAGGTTGTTCCGCGATATACTTTTATGTTTGAGTTCATTCTTCCGTTTAGACCAATAAGAGGACAAGGACCGCCATTTGTGATAGTTTGACTCACTTCACCACTTTTCTTTGTTTGTCCGATTTTTCTTTTTTCGTCATAGACTAAAATCGCGTTATAATAATAAGTTCCAGACATTGTTTTCCATTTAACGTTTCCATCCGTATAAAACGAACCTAAAATATTATAATTTGGGTTACCTCTGTCAGTTGGCATAATTGAAGAGATGCATCTACCGTTTACTATTGTTGATTCAATGGAATTACATAAACTATTGTCATTAAATTCATCATTTTCGTGGATTGTAACACCAATAGCATTTAAAAAAGTAACGTCGGAAGGTGGTAATATATTTTTAAAACAATTTTTTATGTGTAAAACAACATCCCACTCTAACTTAAGTTCATTAAATTTAGCATTAATAAAATCATATTGTAATCTATCGAAGTAGTGGAAATAACAATTTTCTATTGCCATTGTTGATCCGGAGTTGAAAGTCATTGGAAATGAACCATCTTGTGGACACCACATGAAAACTTCTTTAACACTTCCTCTTGTTCCATTAAATGTTAACGTCCCATATTCCATGTGTAAATTTGACACATCAACTAAACTTTTACCCATCTCAATATGTCCATTTACAATTCCCTCTACACGACAAGTATTATGACCGTTACCTACTTTTAACACATTATAGTTAGAGGCATCAACTGGAGTGAAGTGAATGTTTTTAACAACCCTTGCATCACCCATGTGTCCTGTGTCAATAGCAAAGTCATTGCCCCATTTGCCCCAGATGTTAATATCCTCAATCGTGATAAAGTCAATGTAAGCCTCTTTTGTCACTTCAACTACTTTATTTACCCCCCAACAGTAAATATTTAAGACATGGCAATTTTCTGCAACAAAGATTCCGTTGAAATAAGTATCTTCAAGGTTTCTGTAGTGTTGGATATTAAAGTTCTTTATTTCATTCCCCATAATAAATGTATCTAGGATGTTATTGTCATTAGCCGTGTGGTCGTATCTAAAGGCAAAACGTGATTCACCTCTAAAATTATCATCCATCATAATAAAGCATCCATTACCATCAATTACATTTGTTCGATAAAAAACAATCGTATCTGAGATTTTATATTTTTTATTAGCGCCAAACAATAATTTTTGACCCGCTTGACAATTATCAGAGGCTCGTTGAATTGCCTCAGTGTCATCTGTTACACCGTCTCCAACCGCTCCAAACTGTTCGGGGGTAATAAACGCTTGTGTTTTAGAATTAAAAATCGTTAAATCATTATTAACCCGAGACAATTGTGCATTAGTTTGAGCTTGAATTTCATCCGATTTATCTAGACGATCATTTAATGTATTATGAGTTCCACGAGCCATTTTAACTTCCATATTTGCATTGTCGTGATTAACCGATGCATCATCATAGACTTGTTTAATCGCGTCATGAATAGCACCACGAACATCCTTGCCATATACGGCTGTTTTAATTTTATTCAAATAATTTGTAATATTGGCCATTTTCTCACTCTCCTTATAGTTGCAATCCAGTAATATGGACATTAACTCCATCACCACTGCCCTTAATTGCTTTAGTCATTATAGGCCCTTCAAACTTAGTTACGTCGCTTCCTAATTCAAAATTAAAAGCAACTCCGTCAAATGACAGGGTTGCTTTTGTTATTGTTGGATTTGTTGATTGAAGTACGATTGTTTTAACTACAGCCCCTGAAGTGTTGCTATATAGCGTTTGTTCAGATTCAGTCAATGTAGTAGCTTTAATAATTTTATATTCTTCCATCTTTATACTCCTAACGTCAGTCGTTTATTTAAACGGTCAATATTATTTCCGTTTGTAGTAACTTTCTCGCTAATAGTTGATGTCGTTTCTTTCAAATGACTTACTTCTTGCATTGTTTGTAACATTTGGTTACTTAAGTCTATTAATGCTTGATTATGGGTTAAAACGACTGCATTTGTTGTATTAAGGTTGTCTCCTATCTGGGTAACAGATGCAACAGTATTTTGTAGCTCTGTATTCACCTCTCCTACAATCGTTACAGTGGATGAGATATTACCTCTTAAAACTTCGACAGACTTAGCCGACTTTAACATACCAAGTTGATAATCTTTAATATCTTCGAATTTATCACCGATTGTTAAGCTAGATTGTTCTGGGCTCTCGATTACAATTGTCTTCTCAATGACACGCAACTCTTCGTTAATATTCATTAATGGATTAATAACTGGATAATAGTTACCTACTTCATAACTATCAATATCTAGATTAATTAAGGATAGATCAACGGCATCTATCTTATGTTTTTTTAAAATTCGATTATTAGCTATTTGATACTCTTTAGCTTTTCTCATCAAAATATCCGGATAATTAACATCATCCCATGTCACAGATTTAGCCACTAATCCAAATGTTTCAATAGCTTCTACGTCATCTATGTAATCAACACCGTCATTTACACTAGCTATAGTTATCCGTTCATCTGAATCCTCAATTTTAGCTCCTAATGGAATAATTCGAGGCACTACTTGTGTAGGGTCTTTCTCTTGTTCTATCGTCAATAGATTTTTTGCTAATCGAATTTCTGTTGATGTATGCACTCCTGTTTCTAATAAATAATCGAGGTATCTTACGCCATTTTCATAGCGAATGCTTAGTTCGCCACCTAGACGTTCAATCAACTTATCTTTAATTGCGTTTAATGATTCTTCATAACCTAAGTAACGATACAAAGTACCAGTAATCTCAACCTTCCCTACAGTAAAGTGCTTATCTTCGCTAACTTGAGCGTTATGATTTTCGATAATAATCTGTAGGAAGTCTCTGACACTGATATCATGATACTCTCCATATTTCGTAACTGAATCCATCAAGTATCCCAATTCCGACTCACAGACTACGTTCGTTAGAAGCAACCCATTAGAGTCCATCTTCGGTTTTGTCATCAATACTCTCCCGATAAACTCTAATTTATTAGTTTTTTCATTGAAAACTCGAACTTTTGTCTTTAGTTGTTGCAATTGTGAATAGGCGGTGTTATTAGGATAAATAGCAAAACTAAAACTATCAATCACATTAATCCCCTTCTTAATAGTTCCAGTAATACGTTGGGCATTGTTGTTCGTAGAGGGTACATTTAAATAGATATCACCTTCGCCATTATTTGCTGTTACAAGATACATTTAAAGCACCTCTTTTCTAAATTCAAAACGTATATCTCCGTTGCCTTTGATTTTCAATTCATTATTCCCTTTTTGCAATTTAAAACGATAATCTTTTACGACTCCTGCTTTAAATATATACGTGTTTCCATCTAAAGTGACTTCCATTTTATTTGAACAAACGACAGTTGGAGTAATGGCGATAGAGCTCACGTTATAAAGTGAAATTTCATCCACACCGTTTATTTTAAAATTAACCGGTTGCGCATAATCTTCCTCGAAAGAAAAGTCATCCCAGATATCATGTCCCTCATTATGAATACCGTACATGAACGGATGACAATCAAAGGTGACGCTTAATTTCCCATAATTTTTCCTTGATGAAAACTCACAAGAGATACACTTGCCATAAAAATATAGGCCAGGATATAGATCGTCGTAAATTGTTCCCGCAGGAGCTGACATAAAAGCATTTATTAATTTCCTTTTTTTCAGATTCAAGTTAACTCGACTATCTGCCACAATATTAAAGATATATGTTAATTCTCTATTTTCATAGCAATCTTCACCATATAATTCACTAAAGTCATATTCCCCATTCATAAACGGAATATCTTGTTTTATAACCTTTTTTTTGGCGATATCAATATCTCTTGAATAAATAGAGATGCCAAAATCTTTTTGTGTATGAAATCCATTATAACTAATCCCACTCACTATACACTCACTCCTCGTTGTGCTAATTTCAAGCGTTGACCGGCATAAAGATCATCATACTCTGCGGTACTTTCCGAAATCACTTTCCCATCTAAAACAGATTGAACGACAATCACAATCGGTTGCTTAGATGCCTTTTCAGACGTTAGGCTATAACTTTCGAGCGATTGGTTGATGATAGTTGCTACGTTACGATACATTTCATCTAACGGAACAATAGCTTCAGCATTTACTCCTGTACCTTTATATTTATCACCTACGCCGATTCCACCTGGTAAAATGGTGCGGTTTTTAAAGATGGCTCCAGTATGGTACCAATCGACACTGAACTTTGGTATTGATGGCGGATTTAATGAGAATTTCCCACTAATAGAGAAGTGTGGCATTTTGATTTTTGGCAAACTCCACTCAAAGTTCATGAATTTTTTTAAACTTTCAATCCCGTTATTAAATATTGATTTAATTGAACTCCATAAACCAGAAACTTTTTCTCTGAACCAATCACATTTATTCCATAACGTGACGAATGCAGCAGTTAGTCCTCCTAAAGCAATCACAACAAGTGCAATTGGATTAGCTGACATAACAAGATTTAACGCACCTTGTGCAACCGCCATTCCGTTAGTTGCAACAGTCGTTGCTAATGTTGCTGCTTTACTTGCTACCATCTGAGCCGTATTTATTCCAAATTGAACTGCCTGTTTGCCTAAATTTAAGGTTGAAGTCCCAACCGTTTTAGCAAATGAACCTAAATTCTTTACTCCATCAATAACTTGTGGTGAAAGTTCCTTTATTTTTGTAATCGTATCACCTACGCCTAAATAAAGATCTTTAAATCCTCGTACCGTATTAGCAACTCCTTTCGTTAAGTTACCAATAACGATAAGTCCTGGACCGATTGCAGCGACTAATAATCCAATTTGAATTACATTTTGCTTTTGGTCTGAATCTAAATTTCTAAACCACGTAGATGCTTCTTTAATTCCAGATGTAAGTTCTTGAATAATTGGAGTAGCTCCTATCATCAACTCATTCCCAAAATCCATTGCTGCATTTTTAGAAGCATTCACCGCTTCTCTGAATTGTTGATTTTGTGTATCGCTTACTGTTTGAAATGCTGAATCTGTTGAGCCTAATGAATTATTCATAGACTCTAAAAGGGCATTGAATTCCGCCCCTTCACCTCTAACCAATGTCATAGCTGCACGTCCAGCTTCAGCGCTACCAAACATGTCACTGAGTGATTTTCCATTCTTCGACGCAATCCCACTTAATGTATTCAATACATCTCCGAGTGTTTTCCCTTCTCCCATCAACTCAGCAAACGTCTTACCCGTATGCTCTTTTAACGCATTTGAAGTAATCGTTCCACTTTTAGTTAATTCTCCCAACATACTATTCATGTATGTGGTCGATTCAGCCGTAGCAATCCCGTTTTTAGTCATCAAGGCATATCCAGCACCTAATTGTTCAATACTTAAATTTGCACTGTTCGCAGTCGGAATGATTTTACCGATATTTGCTGATAACTCACCAACGGTCGTCTTACCTTCATTTTGGACATTTACCAAGACATCAGATACTCTTGCGGCATCTTCTGCTTCTAATCCATAAGCATTGAGTGTTGTCGTTAAAACATCAAGGGCTGCGCCTGCTTCAGCAAACCCTGCTTTTGCTAACTTACTTGATTCAGCAACAAAGGCTACTGCATCTCCCGTTGATTGACCAGCCGATATCGCATTATAGACATTCTCAGCAATCTCTCCTGCAGCAATTCCAGTTTCATCCGATAAATCAATAATAGATTTTTTGAGATCATCATATCCTACTTCTGTTTCATCAGCAATCGTCATGACTTTTGCCATTGATTCTTCAAAATCAGCTGCCATTTTGTAAGAAGCAACACCACCAGCAAGTATTCCCCCACTTAGAACAGATAATTTCTTTCCTACCGATTCTAATTTCGTGCCAACATTATCAAGTGAGCTTGATAACTTATCAAATTTAGCTGCCGTAATCTCTTTATTGATTTCTTTAAGCGCATGCGTATTATTTAATATTCCTGCTTCAGTATCTATCATGCGGTTGCGAAGATTTTGTAACTGATTTGACTTAGATTTTATCGCATCTTCATTTCGTGCGTACTGTTCTTTTAACTTAGCGAGTTCATCTTTTAAAGCTTTAGATTGTTCGCTATTCTTTCCTGTTTGCTCACAAGATTCTTTGTATTTTTTCGTTGTTTCATCAATCTTCATCGATAATTCAGATTGTTTTTTCTTTTGGTCAACGATTTCCGTACTTACACCTTGTGCACGTTGCTTTAAAAGTTGCAATTGGTTAGATTGTAATTCTATTTTCTTAGTTAATTCTTGCGCTTTAGCCTTTAATTGATCCGTTTGCGTCCCGAACATTTTAGCTTGGGCCGTAGCGAGATTGAATTCACTTTTTATCGTTCTTAAACCGGAATTAATTTCTTTAATACCAGCGTTGAATTGAGTGTTATTAATTCCGACGCTAAGGTTAGCTCCTGCCATTATTTCACCTCCTCAGCTTCGATTGGGATACTTACATTTTCCTCACGCCCATCTAAATCGAAAATGACATAATCAATAAATTGTGCTAAATCTAAGTTACAACAATCTACGAAACTACACCTAGAGTGATTAATTGCATGACGATATAAAAAATGAAGGATTTGTTTTTGTTCTTGCCAGTAAGATGTTTTTTCTTCAGCAATCTCATATCCTTCATCATTATCAAAATCATCAAATAAAGATTTTTCGCAAGGATCAGTAGTTGACCCTTGCGTTTCTATTTTTTTGCTAATACCTCTAAACGTGAGTTAATATTCTTTTCGATTTCAACTTGAACTCCCATGAATTGAACAATTAATTCATCAATACTTAACTGCTCATATAAATCTGTAGCTGTAAATTGATTATTGTAATATTCAACTAAGAATTCACGCATGATCGCCATATCGTCCTTATTCCAACCACGCTTTTCTTCTTCTTGTGTTTTTGTGATGTAATCCATTTTTTCGCAATAGCTATCATACACGCTTCCGACAATGCGCTTGCTTTGATAAGTTGTATTATTTAAGATTAATTCCATGACGTTACCTCCTAATCTTCTAATGGTTCTTGAACTTGGCTAAACCATGAATCGATGGCTTGTTTAGCTTCATTTTCACTTCCTAACAATTCACTTTCATGAACGCGAACACGGAAGTTTCCGTCCTTTTTACGTGCATAGAACGTTCCTTTAACTGTTTTTGTTTTAGGATTCGGCTTCTCACCTTTTGATTCATAATCTTGCTCATCATCTCCATCAAACTTACCACAATACAACCAATGGAACTGATATTTCCCATTCGTTTCTTTTGCACGAAATCCTAAAGCAATCTCTACTGGACGATCATCTTGATTATCAATTAACATGCCTTTTACTAATCGACACCCATAAATATCGGCAATACGTTGCATTGTCAGTTTATTTCCAACAAATTCAACATCAATTGAATCTAAATCGCTTAAAATTTCTTCAATCTCATCATCAGAAGTAATCTTTTCTGACGACCTTTTAACAGTAACTTTTCCGCTAACTGCTTTAAATAACTTAACTGGTTCATCTGTTTGATATGTTGTATCGGTATTCTCAATAACTTTAGCAATTGTTACATCACGTAACCCGACTAATCGACCCATTTTTATACCTCCATATAGTAATTAAAACGCATAGCTTTATGATAGATTTTAGTTTCTGTCTCAAACAAATCAGCACTATCATCAAATCCAAAACCTTGCGCTCTCATTGATTTAATAATTTGTTTTTTAATTTTTTTATCATCATCTGTCGTGGACCATACATCCACTTGAATGTTATAAGCAAGTGATTCCATTTCATCATCTGAATCCATTTCAGGGGACTCTTGAATGATGAAGTACGTCACATGTGTTGACTGCATATTCTCGTCATACCAGCCATATCTAACCGGACATTCAATCGAAGATAGGGTTTGATAGACTAAATCTTCAATATCAATATCTTCAATCATTGGATCACCCTCTTCAATAAATTTTCATACTCTTCCATTCCAGTTGACTTTAATTCCGCATTAATTTCTTTCGATATTGTATGGAAGATTGGAACAGGTGGACGTTTCGACGTACCCCATTCATTGAATTTAGTATAAAAATAAGGGCTATTATCGCCCTTATCCCAACCAACAACAATGTATCGTCGTTCACCTTTTTTCCTCATTCCTGACATCGGAACTTCATCAGCTGAATGTTTGAAAGTTCTAGAACCTTTACGCCCTGATTGATTGACGTTTTTACTACGTGGAAGACGTTTAGATAACTTTTGCTTTGAACTATTTGCACACGCCTTTAATACTTTTCGATTAACTTTATCTAACTCTTTTTGAGTCGCTTGTTCTGAGCACTCACGAATTAAATCGTCAAGCCCACCAAATTCCATTGTAATCGACATTAATCCACCCGCTTTGCTTTAATTGTTGCTACGAATTTATCATTTTTCAGATAATCAACTTGATAGATATTAAACATCATGTCATTAAATTCTAAAGCAAACTCTTTTTCTTTAAATCTCATGGCTTCAATGAGCTTACAATAGCGTACTTCGAACACTGCGGTACTATTAAATTTAATGTTAATGGCGTTGTATAGTTCAGATCCGTACAACTCGATAGGGTTGCTCAAACAGGAGTAATAATCCACCCACGTCACCACTTCACGTCCTGATACAATTTCAACGTTTCTTTTTTTTATCTTAATTCGTTGGTCAAATTTGCGTTGTAGACGTTTTTTTAGTGTCTTTTGATCTAGCATACTTTCTCACCGCCATATTCATCCTTAAAGCAATTAATTCACTTTTAAAATTCACTTCGAATAACTCCAATGCATTGGCGTCAGCGTAGCGACAACGCTCAAATAATAACTCTTTGACATCTTCATCCGTATCAAAATCGAAGTCATCACCACAAATTCTTCTGAAGTAACGTTCACTTGCATTGAGATGTAACAACAGGGTGATATCCCTGTCGTCATTCTCAATTCCAATATAATTTTTTAATTCAAATAACATCTAATCGCCTACTTTTTAGCGCGTGTTGAAGCTACTGCAACTTCAGCTGTTGCAACGGTTGAAGGTTGATTAAAGATATTCAAGTTAGGATTTAAGTTCGAGATATCGAATAATAAGAATGAATCGTTATCTTTTGGTTTCCCGTTTGCATATTGTTTTGTC
>NZ_JAMQUU010000034.1:0-28377 GCF_025594975.1 Turicibacter sp. T129
CACTTAATATTACAATCTATCCAAAATAAAAAAAAAGGAGGTTCTTTCGAACCTCAAAACAGGGGATGATTTATAAATATTGGGATGAAAAGAGAGAATATTACGAAGTTTTTGGGGGAACTTCGTAAATATAAATTAGGGTAGTGTCTTGTTCTTCAAGACATTTATTATAATGTCACACTTTAATTATGGTATCTTTTTTTGTTTTTATCATTAGTTTCTCTGCTAAATTAAACAAACATCTGCCAATAATGGATAATGATCAGATGGGAATCTCCCATTCACATTATCTTTCACAATTTGTGTTCTCAAGACTTCATATTCAGGTGAGACAAAAATGTAATCTAAATGCATGCCGTGATGACGGTCTTTAAAGCCTCCCATGGTTGCTTGCTGATAAATCGATCGATCAATCTCTTGTACCGCAATCAGCTGTTGAGTATTTAACTCACCTTCAAAAAAGCCTTTAATTAATCGATGATTAGGATTCGCATTAAAATCCCCCATTAAAATGACGGGAAGTTTTTCAAACTCTTGTTGCTTTTCGATATATCTCATAATTTTTTTCAGTCCATATCCTCGTGCAGGGGATAGATAACAATCCAGATGAGTATTATAAACGCGAACAATCATTCCCTCCTCTAATTGAATCTTTGCGGTTGTACAAATACGAGGAAAAATAGAATACCAAATGGAACTTCCTATTTTTTTAGGCTGATTCGATAACCAAAACGTCTCTTGATCTAAAATTTTATGACGTTTGGAAACTAATATATTATTATGTTCAACAAAGAATTTTTTACTTCTTGCTTGTCCAACAATTTGATAATCATGTAATTTATTTTCTAAATCGGCATGCATTTTTAATGTCACTTCTTGTAATCCAATAATATCACATGCATATTTATCTAAAATATCGTATACAATTTCCTTTCGACTATTCCAGCGATTTTTCCCATCAAAAATCGAATCTGAACGAAGGTTAAACGTCATAACTCTCATCTTACACTCACTCCTCTTTAAATCATAAAAATTACTAAATCCCCCCTATTTTTCATAAGATTATTATAACACGTTGTGATATATTCGCCTCTACTTTTTTTCCTGTTTTTTATAAAGTCACCTCTTCCTCATTATTACTGTATATAAAAAAAGTTGCCAAAATAGCAACTTTTTATACAAATAATAAATACAAGAAATGCGCAACCATTCCTGCAGCAATTCCACCAATCGTATGAGAAATAATGGCTTTACTACTTAATTTACGCACACCTAAGGCATCCATCATCCCAACATGTGTACTTAAATATCCACTCCAGCACATTCCCATTGCGGTGAAAACGGCAATATCGTTTGGAGTAATCACATTTTCAGTAATAAATCGTGGAACTAAAGACATTGCGGCTCCAACAGCTCCTAACGATGTAACTGGAAAAGCGATTGCTTGAGCATTTGTAAATCCAAATAATGGATTCAAAATAAACATTAATTTCTCACCTAACGCTGGGAGTAAAGCGACTCCTTCATAAGCGACTCCTAAATAGACAGCTTCTCCTGTTACTGGATCAGTCGATGGTCCAAATGTTAACAACATCACAAAGGTACAAATAATTAACACACCTGGGATAATCGATAATCCCATCTCGACCCCGGCTTTCCCACCTTCAAGCATCGCATCCAACACTCGTTGGAATAAATTACCATCACGAATTTCACGGTAATCTAGTCGTTCAATAACTTCTTCCTCGTTACTTTCTTCTTGTGGTTGATTGGCATAATATTTTTTTGTAAAATGAAGCATTAATCGAACACTAATGATACTTCCAACAATCGCTCCAACATTTCCAATTAAAGCAGGAACAATGAAATCTGATCCAAGCGCCATCATGAATGTTGTCACAATTAATCCCATTCCAAATGCTGTTCCTAAGTTACATAAAGCTGGAACTTCGTAACGTTTGAAAAATTTTTGAAACTCTTTATCTTTAGCAAATGAAATAATCGCTGGATTATCTGATAAATAAGTAGCAATCGCTCCAATAATACTTGCCCCTGGCAATCCATATAAAGGACGAATAAACACTGATAATAATCTATTAATTAAGGTAATGACTCCAAATTCAGATAATAAGGCACTCAGTGCTCCTGCTAGGACTGCAAGTGCCATAATAAAGAACACCGTATCTAATAATAAGTCATGGGCTGTTTCCATAATGACGCTAAACATGATTCCCACGCCCATTTTGTTACCAATATAACCAAATCCAACTAATAAAACACCTAAAAACACAAAGGTTTCAAGGCTAATCGATTTGACCTTTCGTTTTTCTTGATTCATTTCTTTGACTCCTTTTCTCACTTTAACTCATAACCTCATTATATTTAAAAAGCACTCCTTATTCAACGACAAAACCTGACACAATTTTTACCATTTCATCATCTATTATTGAAAATAATTCCAAAAAATAAAAAACCACAGTTTAACTATGGTTTTCAAGTACATAATTGTATATTTTTTGACGTTTAAAACAAATGAACATCATATCCTAAACCTTTCATAAGCCCCTCGTGATTACCGATTTGAATCATTCGCCCATATTCAAACTAATGTATCAATAGTTTGACCTAACCCTGGCAGAAATAACATCTGAATACAAGCGGATAAAAACACAAACACAATCCCAATTAGATTAGAGACTTTATAGTCTTAAAAAGCTGATTATTACTTTTTTTCATCATCCTCATCTCCAACCTAACATCCTATCACCTATCAATTTAACATTTTTCATAAACGAATAAATATAATTTTGAAATTTTTTAACTTTTATGATAAAGATTCCACTAAATCGACCATAATATTAAAAACTAGTTTTTTTGGGAGGCTATCATGAAAATTAAACAAATTATACCGTTATGTTTTCTAGGAGGTGTATTCACTCTCTTCGGTCTTTACACCACAAGAATTCCCTTTAAGCCTGAGTTGATTCAAGAGTCCTCTATTAGACTCGACTCAAGTCGGACTGTTTCAACCCCTCTTTCTAAATTATTGGAAAATCAGACTTCGACATTAGTAAATGCTACTTCGCAATTCCAACTTCTCAATGAACAACGTGAAGATTTAGAAATTGAAATTCAAACCCTAAAACAACAGATCGACGAATTGATGATTCAAAGAAATATTTTAGTGGAAGAAATCAGTCCTTATATAGAATCGATTTCGATTCAAATTTTAAATCCTTTAACAAAAATTCAACAACAACTTGAAAAACAACTTCAAAAAAAATCACAAGATTCTGTGATTGAGGACGTTCTTTATGTAATTAGCCACGCTACCAATGCCGTTGAGCAATATATGACAAATCCAAATGAACCTACTTATGAGACCTCACTCCAAACTGCATTTAGACTCATGGATGATGAACTAGCTCAACACGATGTTAATTCTGTTATGAGTGTTGCTTCTGAAATGATACAATCTGGCTATACGAATACTATGATTCGAATGAAGCTTCAACAGTCAAAGGAACTATTACAAGCCTTTGAAGCCAATTATATCGCGGTTGAAAATGATGAGACTGCCCAGTTCAAAAGAAGTAAACAACAACAATTAGCTACGGAAGACGCTTTAAATTTAAAAGCACTTCAACTCGATGAGTTAGCCCTTCGTTTAAGTGGAATTTTAGATGAAATCGAGCAAGTCACCCAATAAAAGAACAATCTAAGAGTAAACAACTAAGAAAATACATCGAATTAAAAAAATTTAAAAGACTTTATTATTAAAAACCTAAGAAAATAAGTATATCAATGCTTTTTTCTTAGGTTTATTTTTTCTTATATCATTTTTACAATCTCAAGTGAATGAGAAAATTATACCCTTAGTTCATCTTAAAAAATGATAATCCTCTCTTTACTTAAAGTCGAAATCACATGATGTGTTACCATTCTTTTATTCTCTATCTCCTGTTTCCATCCCCAACATTGCACCATAAGACTCAAATAAATTGTTATTAGTTTGTTCAATAAATGCTTCATGCTTGTTTTTGTTCAAAGACGTAAAGTTATTCAGATCACTTAAACCATCCATACTAATTCCTTGTTTGATGACCTCTTTAATCAAACTTTGTGTCATTACGTCTAAATCTTCAAATCCTACTAATGAAAATGGTTGATGCAATTTATAACATATCATTTCTCTTATTCCGATATCCCCCCTATTTAAACTAAATATAACGCTAAACCTAATTAATCATGCATTCAAAAATGTAAAACAACAAAATGAACGATGCTACTTTCTAAGGTTTTAACAATATAGACTATCCTAACGCATGTTATATTTAAGAATTATGTGTTTAATATTCTTAAACGTACCCAGGATTCCTACTCTTATCATTCTTTTGAAGCTATCTTTTTTTGCTCTAACTTTTTATGCTTCAAAAATTCCTATACTCATTAAAGCATGAACTAATAAAAAAAGGTTATCTCTCGATGACTATAAAATTTTAGTCATTTTGAGATAACCTCTTTTAACTAATGAAATTTAAAGCTTTCAAAATGGACTGAGCCACTGGACGACCTTTTCCGATTAACGGATATGTATGAATATGAATGGCAGGATTATAATTCATTTCAATAATAGAATAGTTAGATGACTCATCTCGCCAATCCTCAATAATCATATCAACCCCGCAAATGGCAACATTTAAATCTTTAGCTGCTTTTCTAGCAATCTCTTTAAAACGTGAAGGCATTTGATCCGTCATGTCAACACTATCTCCACCAGTACTAATATTAGAATTTTCTCGTAATTGAATCTTCTCACCTAGTTTAGGAATAGAGGTAAGTGTTAGCTGTTGCGCCTCTAAATAAAGATGTAAACTAGCATCAATTTTAATTTTTTCTAACGGGCGATTATAATTTACTCCCCGTATTGGGTGTTCATTTTTTTGTTGAATTAACTGTTCAATCGTATGAATTCCATCACCTGTTACATTAGCTGGAATTCGTTGTAAAACACCAACAACCTCATCATCTATCACTAAGAAACGATACTCATTACCCCTTTGAAATTGTTCAACTATTACGCTTTGATCATGGTTAAAAGCAATCTCGAGTGCTTGCTGAAACCATTTTTTCGAATTCAATTGTTCAATCATTGTAATCCCAAGACCAAAGTTTGTACTTTTCGGCTTAATTACAATATGTTGATTAATAAATTGCGAATATGAAGCTAATGCAGCTGGTAAAGAGGTAAATACTTCTCCCATCGGAACAGAAATCCCTTTATCCCTTAACATCCTCTTTGTTATCACCTTATTCTCCATTGCTAATACCGCACTGTAAGAATCCAATGATGTTTTAGTTGCTTGTTGAATAAACTCTTCCCGCTTCCCTTTCTTTAAGCAGATGAAATTATCTGAGCGATCAAGCACTTCTATGTGAATGCCTTGTTTAATGGCCTCCTTGATCAAGATTTGTGTAGATAGCTCCAAATCTTCAAATCCAGCTAAGGAATAAGGCTGATCCAACACGTTCTCTTGATAGGCTTTAGCTAATTCAAGATTCACCTTCACATAATCACTATCAGAAACAAGCTCTATCATTTTTGCCGAAATCGTTTCATTTGGATTTAAAATTTGATGACGTTTATCTTCTAAAATATCATCTAAATTAAATGAAAATGTCTCATTAATTGTTTGCATTTTATCTAAAATAGATTGTGCCCAATCTGACAATAAAATCTCCTGACCATTTTGAATCAACCATAATTCTGATTGTAATCCATCCATTGCCACTCGACGTTCATTTTCAGTCGCCTCTTCTTGCCACTGGTCGTATTCTCGCTCATCCATTTCAAGTAAAAACAGAATAAATAAATGGATAAATTGTAAATCTGCCAATGAAATTCCAGTCGCCTCAAAGGGATTTAAGTCAATGGAACGGATTTCAATATACTCAATTCCATCCTGAAGTAGTGATTCCATTAAATGAATAGGATCTTTTGCTTTTAAGCGAATTGGACTATAAAACTCTTTAAAACTCGAGATATCTCCACGTTCAATATACTCATTTAATGAATGAACGTAATGTGCCGTATCTGTATAATCAACATAAATCGGCATGTGATTTTGATAACCACATGGACTATTCCTAAAAGAAACTGCACCTAATTTTGAGTAACTATGTGGGGCAACCTCCTTTGATGAGACGCGACATTCACTACAGTAGCTCTCATCCACAACCGGTGATGCCCCTAAAAGATAAATCAATAACCAGCGATAGCGGATATAGTTGCGCACCACTTTTAAATAGATTTGATCTTTAAACAATCGATACTCTAATTCGTGATGATTGGCTTCATATAGCTTTTGAACTAACGATTCATTAAATGAAAAATTGTAATGAATGCCTGAGATCAGTTGTTTTTTTCCTCCATACTTCTCAAGCAATGCCTGGCGATAATTCATTGCGGCCCTTCCGACTTCACCCTCTTCATAAAGGGCAATTGGAATTTCTTGCTCCATACTAATGAGACAAGGCATCGATTGTGGCCATAAATATTCATCTTCTAATTCAGATACGGTTATCTGATAAAGCGCATTTAAAAATTGGTAAGCTTCTTCGACAGTTGAATAAGTTGGGGTAATCATTTCAATTTGACTTTCTGAAAAATCAGTGGTGATATACGGATTTGACAGTTTGTTCCCAAAAGCTTTTGGATGGGGGGTTAACGCTAACTCTCCTTCAGGTGTCACACGTAGTCCTTCACGCTCGATTCCAAAATTAGCATACCACAAATCTTCTTTATGTAATTCTTCTTTAAATTGCAGCAACATCCATGATTCCCTCCTTTCCTTTTTTATAATAAACATAAGCTGCTAAAATACCTTTTAATACCATACTTACACTAATACTCAACCAAATTCCATTCACACCCATCCATTGAGTAAATAGCCAGGCCATTGGAATTCGTGCTGCTGTAAAAACAATACTAATCGTAGCGGGAATTTTAGGCATCCCTAATCCCACAAAGGCTCCATTAAAAATAATTTCAATTGCCATAAAGACTTGAGTTAAGCCAACAATTCGCAGATAATTAGCAGTAATTTCAATCGTTTGTCTATCCGTCACAAAACATCGAGCCAACGACTTAGGGAACACTAAAAATAAAACCGTTGTTAAGAGCGCGTAAAGCAATCCTATGATGATTGCCACTCGTACCCCTTCTTTAATCCGATTAAAATTCTTTGCACCATAGTTTTGTCCAACAAAACTCGCAATCGCACCATTTAGTCCACCAATCACCATATACGTGATTGATTCAATTTGTAAGCCAATTTTTTGTGCCGCAATAGCCTCTGTGCCAAACGACGTAATCATTTTCGCTAAGAAGATACTAACCAGAGTAAATAACAGTCGTTGAGAAGACATCGGAAGTCCAAGTCGAATCATTTTCAGATACGTTGAAACTCCATATTTAGCGGTTAAATCTAGCTGAAACAACTGTTTTGATTTGATATAAAAACAAAGTGTCATGACCACATTAGCGATTAATGTGGCTAACCCTGCTCCTAAAACGCCTAGTTTGAAGGTATAAATAAAGAGTGGATCTAACATGATATTTAAAACAACCCCAATGGCACTAATTTTTAATGCCATTTTATTTTGTCCAAAACTATTAAAAACACGCGTATACCAAAAATTAAAAAATGAAAAGATTAACATTGGTGAACTGACGACTAAATAGGCATAGCCTTGTAACTCAACCCATTCATTTTGAACATTTAAAAACGAAATAAACGGCTTTCCTATCCAAATAACAAACAGAGCAAAAAACAATCCAAATAATAAATTAAGACGAAACCCCGTACTTAAATACTTTGATTGTTCTTCTTCATCTTTTCGTCCAATAGCATGCGAAACTAAAATCCCAGTACTAATCACAATACACGCTTGAATGGCATTGGCTACTCCAATTAAAAAACTTGACGTTCCAATACTTGCAACGGCGTCACTTCCTAATCGTCCAACTAAAAGCATATCTACCAGATTATACGTGAGTTGTAACACTGAGCTCGCCATAATAGGTAAAGCTAAGGCTACTAAGACAGAAACGACTTTTCCTTGTGTTAAATCAATTTTCTTCATAGCCACACCTCTTTTATAACTCGTTTCTTCGAATACGCTCGACTAAATCCTCCATCTTTTCTTTAATCACATCGCGTGTCTGACGAAAGATTTCATCACTTTTTCCACTTGGATCTTCAAGTCCCCAATCCTCTCGATGTGTACATGGTAAATGAGGACACTTTACATTACATCCCATAGTAATTACAATATCTACTGATGGAATTTCGCTTAATAACTTGGGACGCTGTGTTAAAGTCATATCAATCCCAATTTCTTTCATCATGCGAACGGCATCTGGATTAATACAATCACGTTCTTCTGTTCCTGCAGAATAAGACTCGGAGACATTTAAACCTAATACTTTTCCAAACGCTTCTGCCATTTGTGAACGGCATGAATTATGAACACAAACAAATGCTACTTTTTTCATTTTAACTACTCCATTCTTTCCTTATGATGAGCAGATTGCTCACTTACTTCTTGAATTAATTGTGCAACAAACGGATAGCGGATAAATACATTTTCTGGTATATAATAATGGACCCACTGTCCTCGCTTGGTTGATTGAATTAGACCTGCTTGCTTTAGCTTGATAAGGTGCTTGGATGTGGAAGACTGAGAAATCTCTAAAGCCGGTTCAATTTCACAGACACATTTTGTTCCTTGCATTAATAAGCACATGATCTGAAGTCTTTTTTCATCTGCTAATGCTTTTAAAACATCAACATAGGTCATAGTTACCTCCTTATATTCCAATTCAAGAATATTCTCTTATGGGAATATATTAACTTAAATTAAATTGTCTGTCAATTTAAATACTCCCCTTTAAAGTGTATTTTCAGTTCAAGTGATTCAACCACTAGATAGAAACAGAAATGTATTCTATATTTCTAAATCAGTTCTAGTTGGTGATTTGCTTTAATACTAAAGCGGACTATATTCGAAGACACTGTATCCTCACTTGCAGGTCCTAAAATTTTTTAAGCTGTACAAACTTATCTTTACTGACATAAGTTCAGAGAAAATGTTAAGATGCTTCCTCACTTAATTTATGCTATAATGAATTTAAAACTTATAAGTAGAGGAATGAATCATGCTATCATCTGATATTTTGAATTATTTAGACCAATATGGGCCACTGCTCGTTTTTGTCATTATGTTTTTAGAAGCCTTAAACTTAACTGGAATTCCTTCTTACATCATTTTGCCGGCAATCGGTTTTTTTATCGAACAGAGCCCATTTAGCTTTTTATTTATTTTGGTCATGACGCTTCTTGGGAGTATTAGCGGTTGTCTCCTATATTATATCGTGGCTCGAAAATTCGGTCGTTCAATGTATAACTACTTTTATCAAAAGTTTCCTTTAGCCAAACGAGGACTAGATAAAGCTAGCGAATTAAGCGAACGTTATGGAGCCATGATGTGCTTTACTGGACGAATTATCCCTACTGTTCGCGTCTTTATCTCACTCATGTCTGGAGTTTTCCAAATTCCATTTAAAACTTATCTCATTTATTCTGCTGCTGGAATCACAGTATGGAATTTTATTACGCTATTCATTGGATATTTAACCGCCATTTATTCATAAAAAAAACCTCCAATCGGAGGTTTTTTTAGATTCTATACTATGGGGTGTAGGTGACATTCTCCCCCCTCTTCTTTCGGACAAAAAAATAAAAGGAATCAAACCGCTCAAAAAGCAGTTAAACTCCTCTCGATTACATTTATAAAAATTCTTTACTCATACGAGTCGACAAACAACCTATTTTTCTAACGCTTCAACTTCTTCTAAGTCTTCTAATGTTTGTAATGTCTCAAGCATTTTTTCATCTTCTAATTCATCAGCTAAAGCTAATGGTGGCATTGTTTCAGTTTGATGTTCTTCAATCACCACTTTTAAATTTGCTACTCGTTCATTTAATGCTTTAAATTTTTCTTCAATGATTTGAATCGATTCTGAGAAATCAAAATTAGTAATCGATGTTTTAATTTCTTCTAGCTGTTCTTTACAAGTTGTCTTAAACGCCTCTTGATCAAAATCTTTAATTTTATCTTGTAAATCTTCCACTTTTTCTAATAAATCGGCTTGTAATTCTTTCCCTGATTTAGGTGCTAAAAATAAAGCAGCCGCCCCTCCAACTAAAGCTCCTAGTGCGAAAATATAACGTTTTTTCATTAACTCATCATCCTCTTTTTTAATTTTCGTTTCTTTCTTTGACGTCTAACAAACATAAAAATGCGCCAACTAAGTTTTAGACGATCTTTCATTTCATTCAGCTTTGAATGCATCTCCCAAGTTACTGACTCAGGTATTGCTTTTAACTGCTCCGTACTACGTTTAATTTCAAGTGTTTGCTGATCAATATTTTTTCGCGCACGATTTAGTAAAAAAGTGCCTGAAAAAGTGATGACAATTAAACATGCAATTGATGTGAGCATTAACCAATCATACAATGTCAAGTGTATCTGCCCTTCTTTCTCCTAATGACTCTGCTTGTATTATAAACCGGTTCAAAAACTGATTCAACACCTTCGTGCGTTTCATTAGAAATTTTTACATTTTATAGTCTATTTTACCGTATAAAAATGTCGACTTCCATTAGTATTCATCTATGCAAGAAGAAAATTAATCTAGCTCTTATTATCCCCCTTCTTCACAAATATCCCCATTCAGCATCAGACAGCTTATCTATTCAAACAAGCTATTTTACTTTTTACCTAGTCTTATGTTAAAATGAAGGATATTTTCGTTTAGGAGGAAGCTACATGAATCACATGATGACCATCCTTATTTTAACAATTGTAGGGGCCTTAATTGGATGGATTACAAATATTTTTGCTATTAAGCTTTTATTCCGTCCCCTTCACCCCATTAAAATCCCATTTACCCCATTCGTTCTCATTGGTTTAATACCAAAACGTCGCGCAGAACTTGCTAAAACGATTGGAGAAGTGGTTGCTCACGAATTACTTTCCGTTGAGGAATTGATTGATGAGACCGTCACTGATGAAGACCTCCGAGAAATTAAAGGCTACGTCAAACGAAAAATCAAAACTGTAATTGATGAAAAAATGTCGATGGTTCCCTTTCCATTTAAGGCGATGATTCAAGGACCAATTGATCAGATGATAGATGAAGAAGTCGACCAAGGATTAAATGAAGTCATTGTTAATATTAAAGATATCGTTCAAACCCGCTTAAATATCGAGCAATTGGTTGAAAAAAATATTAATGCTCTAGATTTAAAAGAACTTGAACAAATCATCTTAAAAGTGGCCAAAAAAGAACTTCGACATATTGAATGGCTAGGCTTTTGTCTAGGAGGCCTGATCGGACTCGTTCAAGGAGTTATTTTAATGTATTTATAAACAAAAGACTGTATCGCATTTGATACAGTCTTTTTTACTTCGATTTAACTTTTACTCTTATGAACTAAATCTCGGACTTAAGACAACTGATGAAACTAATTGCTAATAACATTTTATGTGACATCAATGAAGATGACATTAAAATAATCACTTGTCATGATCATTTCTTATTCATACTCTTTGACTATCCATTGATTATAAAAATCGATGATTTGTTGCATGACCGATAAATCTAGTCGCTTTTCTACATCATATAAGACATCATCATACATCTGACGAGTTTCTTTAGGCATTGCGTGGTAGGAACCATACTCTTCTTCTATTTGAGTGCGTAGCGTTTGATTTAACCTTTCATCCACAACAACATCGTGTCCTCGATTTTGATAACTAATAAATTTAAAATTGCCTCTCGTTCCAAATAAGGCTTCATACTTGGAAAAGGATTGATCATAACTAATTACCTCATCATCTTTACTATGCATAAACATGACATTAACATTCGTATTTGCTAAAACTTCTAAGCCATTTAAACTCGCATACTCCCCAAATTTAAGATGTTCATACAACCTAAAATAAGGTTTTAATAGATGAAAGACTGAACCAAACAGTCGACCTCCAAGCTCATCAATAATGTCTGTCGATTCATAAAAACCAGACCGTTCAACAACTGCTGTAATATCTAAATGATGATTTAACACAGCTATTACGGCATACCCCCCCATACTATGACCGTAAAGCATGATAGGTAAGCCGTCAAATTGTTCATCGTCTTTTACATAGTTAATTGCATAATCTAAATCAATCACCGCTTGTGGAAGTCCAACAATACTTTTTCCTTCACTCTCATCATTCCCTGTCCCATCATAAGCAAAAACGGTATAACCATTTTGAGTCATATAATAAATTTCAGGTAAATATGTATTATGTCCCGCTCCTAATCCATGAGCAACAATAATCACTCCATTCGGATGGACGACTTCTGGATTGGTATAGACATATCCAGCCAATAACTGATCATGATTTGACTTAAAGTATGCTGGAGTTTGCTCTAAATTTTCAAAATCAGAAACCTCATATTTTAAATGTTGGGGTGTTTCATTACGACTACCAAACTGCTTTTCATAGATGATCACACTAATCGTCATCGGGATTACAAAAAAGATGAAGATACTAGTTAGTAAACCAATCACGAGGTACTTTTTTCGCTGCCTCAATCTAGCTCCCTCCTCATTTTCTCACGGATTGCTTGCTAGATTATATGTATGAATTTTATAGTTATTCTATGAAAAACTCCCAATTACCATTAATTTCAAGAATGAGTCGATAAAATTTAAAGTCTAAAACAGATGCTTTTGAGTTTAAATATAATTCATATAGTCTGCCCTCACCATTTGGAGAATCTGTCGTTTGATAGAGCAAAAATAATGGATTCTTTTCATTTGTATCACTTAATCCTAAATCAAGTAAGCAATTATCTCCTTGATTAAATTCATTAAACTTTACCTTAAAGGGATAGTTTGTCCTTCATTAAGGCTATTTACATTTGCATCTCTTGCCCCATCTGTTAGTGTGATTGATGTAATATCTATTTTAAATCCATTAATGACAAATGTCTTTGTTTCCTCCATCTTCTCATCCCATTTCTCACCTATTAATACGTTTAAAATCTTTAATATCCCTTAAAAACAAAAAAGTCGCTCAAGCGACGTTAAAAATTAAAATGATTGGATGATTCAGTCAAATATGTGACCAAACTAACCATCATCCGAATAAGGTAACCGATCATTAAAAAGAGAATGATGGCTATTGTACACAACATAAAGGCACAAGCAACCTTTGTTAAAGCTGTGACCTTAAGCAAAAATTGAGTTAAACCAATTATACAACCACAACAAAAAATCGAAAATATAACAACAACTATCATTACCAGTAATATTAAAAGTTCAATCATCTAATTCCCCCATGATTCATGATTACTATTCATTTAGTTTTACTCTTATTTTAACATATCTATCTCACATTTTACATAAATAACCTATATTTGTTAATGATATTAAAGATTTACTCACATCTTTCAATGGATTGAATATTATTTTTACACTCTCATACTGCCTCACCGTCAGTCTTGTCGTTTCTTTATTCATAAAAAACAATAACTTATTTGAGAAAGACACTAAAAATCAAGTCTAATTAAGATTATCGAATTAAAAAGAACTTCGTCATTGACAAAAACTGATAAACTAAGCCGATGTGATGTACACCCCAAATATTAGACTTAAAACTCTAATGTTACGGGGTATTTTCATGTTGAAATATAACTTAGAATTTAAAGGACAAACATTTAGAAGAATCTTCAAGTTATACTTCCCTTGATTAGAAAGATAAAATCCTAAGTACGAAACAAATTCAGGAATAGGTGAGGCAACACAAACTATATGGGGAAAAGAATTGGTACAAAACAAACATATGCTGGTAAATTTAAGTTAAATGTATTAAACGATATGAAAACAACAGGTGCCTCATATAGTATGACTGCAAATCACTTTGAAGTTTCAGAGATTAGAACAATCGCCAATTGGAATACGAAATTTCTTAAGGCTGGGATCGAGGCTTTATTTAGATCGAAAGGAAGGCCTCGATACGACATGACAAACCCAAATCAACCGAAAGAAACGAAATCATTAACTTGCGAACAACCATTAGAAGACGTTAAATGATTAAGAATCGAGATTGAATCCTAAAAAAGTGCAAGGCGTACGGATTGGAACCCTGGAGTTAGAAAACGAAAGCTAAGCGAAAAATTATCCAATAACTAACGTCTGAAGTTGATAGAGGCTTTACTCAACGCTCCTCAGATTGAGTACTGATGTCTTTTCTCAATTAAATTCTGTCGCATTATCAGGTAATGAATTAATTCGATGTAAAAACTTCGTGACTATCTCACCTTGCGATTGATCGTAATCATAGCCTAAAGTTTGAGCAATTTCAATCGCTATTTTTTGAATAAATGACCCCATGAAAAATAAACGATCCCATATTGAGTTATAGCATTTATTTGGATATAAATGTAGGTAATCATTGTATATACTTTCAGGTAAATATCGTTTTAACCATCGTTTTTTTCGTCCTAAATCTATTTTCCATTCATATTTCAGCCCAATTTTCCAACTTAATAGTGTCGTAACTCGTTCAAGTAACATTTCTTCATAAATAGAACTAACTAAAGTAACTTCATCTCGATACATTGCTTTCGCCACTTCAATTTGATACCACCAAATGTCATTTAATAACTGATTAAACTCTTCTTCAGTTGGGCATTGAAGATAATGGGCACTATCGTTAGGATCATCAAGAGGAGGTAAGAGGCCATCTTTATCTAAAATGACTCGACATAATGTTTCTTCGTAAACAGCTCCCCATAAATTAACAAGTGAAATAAATTCTAAATCCAATCTCACTCCATCTTGAAATTGTATTTGAAATAAGTAAGCAGACTTTGAAAGAATTGTTTTTTTAACAATCACTATATCACCAAACTGATGCATCCAATCGGTACAATTTAAATAATCTAAAAAAGTTTCTTCATTAACAAAAAGACGGTAATGATAATCACGCATTAAGTCAATCGGCGCATTTCGATTAAGACGTAAACCGGTTTGCATTAAAATTCGAATCTCTTCTTCATTTTTAACAAATTGTAGCACTTGACTATGCACTAAACTAGATGAACGCATTTTCATCATGGGTAATTGTTGATAATTAGTTAATGTATAGGTGACTAAAGTACAATCATGAATCATTGTTTTTTCCTCTAACCGCATCCCGAGTCGTCTTAAAATACGAATCATATCAAAGTTGATGGCGCGGACTTGAATCATTAATCGTTGAATTTTGAGAGAGTTAAAAGAATAATCAATCTGTAATTTTAATAGTTCCTCCATTAAATCTAATCCTATTTTCTCTCGATCAACATGATAAATCATTTCAAAAGTCACCATATCTGGTAATTGTTTCAAAGCAATAGTCCCCACTTGTTTTTCAGTTTCATCTAAAATAATACTCCACTCTAAATATAAGAGATTATCTTCTGGTTGAATGAGTGGATACGGTAATTGGTCCCACTCATCAACGAGAAGGTTTTGACTTTTATTTTTTACTAAGTAACAGTGACTCGTGTGTAAATACATCTTGAACTCTCCCATTTCAGTACAAGTTATTCGTTTACATTCTATCTTAATCTTATGCTTTTCGATAGGTTTTATGTATCTCTAAATGAAAACTAAGTAAAATACTAATCAATCAAATCAAATTAAATCTTCTATTTGCTTTTTATTCCTTTTCTTTCTCATGATGACTTGCAATGTATAATCTTTTTTGATCTAGCCACCATCATATTTTCACCTTCTAGGTAGAAGTAGATAATTTTTTGTAACTCTTACCTTTAAATGAACACCTTAAACTATGCTGAATAGAAACTAACAACAAAAATTGTAAAAATGACTACTTCTTATATATTTTCTCAATCTTCTTTTTTCTTTCAGATTGTTTTAAGATATCTGTGCTAAAATAAAAAAAGAGGTGACAAATATGAGGATTTTACTAGTAGAAGACGAAAGACGATTAGCCGACGCTATCGGGCAAATTTTAAAAAGCCAAAAATATATAGTTGATATTTTCTACGATGGAACTACTGGACTAGACTACGGACTAAGTGGAATTTATGACTTAATCATTTTAGATGTCATGCTCCCAAAACTAAACGGATTTGAGCTTTTAAAAGAACTTCGTCAACATAACATTGTAACACCAGTGTTGTTTCTAACAGCAAAAGATGAGATCTCAGATAAAGTTCACGGACTCGATTTAGGGGCCGATGATTATTTGACCAAACCATTTGCAACAGAAGAATTGCTCGCTCGTGTTCGTGCTTTATTACGCCGTCAAGGTGAAGTGGTGACAGATGACTGCCTTAAATTTGAAGATAGTCAACTTAACCTTTCAACTCATGAGCTTTGGTGTCAGGAGAAAAAAGTTCAACTTGGATTAAAAGAATTTAATATTCTCTCTTGTCTAATGAATCATGGGAATCAGATTGTGACTAAAGAGCTATTAATCGAAAAAGTTTGGGGATATGATGCAGATGTTGACTATAATAACGTAGAGGTTTATATTTCATTCCTTCGTAAAAAGCTTCAATTTATTAAATCCTCTGTTTGTATCAAAACAGTTCGCGGGGTTGGATATTGCCTTGGAGTAACAACAAATGATTAAAAAATTAAAACATCGCTTCATTTGGATTAATCTATCGATTTTATTAACGATTTTCTTTGCCATCTTTAGCAGTACTTATTATCTCATGTATCAATCAGGAAAAGTCCAAGCAATTAAAGTCATGGAGCAAATCGCTCAAAATGAGGGAATAATTATGAGAACGCCATTTAAAGATTTTAATGCCCCTCTTAAAAGAAATCCAGTGCCTATTAATCAAACGTTAATGCGCTCAAGTTTTACCCTTCTTTTAGATAGCTCCAATCATCTCATTAAAACAATATTAAACATGCCGGAAGAAACCAATTTAAGTAATCCTGAACAATTAGTTGAACAAGTACTCTCATCTGACAAGGACACTGGGATTATTTCTTTTAATGACTTAAAATTACGTTATTTAATACACGTTCGTCCTAATGGCAGCAAACTAATTGTCTTTCTTGATCGTTCGACCGAACTTGCTACCTTATCCCAATTGATTGTCGTTCTTGTAGCAATTGGAGGCGTTAGCATTGTTATTCTTACCATCATTAGCTATTATTTAGCGAATTGGGCCATTAAACCAATTGCTCTCGCTTGGGAAAAACAACAACAATTTGTAGCCGATGCTTCTCATGAACTGAAAACACCACTGACTGTTATCCAAACGACCACTGATATCCTTTTATCCAATAAAGATCACACCATTCGTAGTGAACAAAAATGGATGGATTATATCCAATCAGAAACTGAGCGTATGTCTAAACTAGTCAGTGATCTCCTCTATCTTACAAAAGTAGATAACAATGAATCTCTTATAAAATCAAGCTCTTTTAATTTAAGTGAATCGATTATGAATGTCATCCTTCCATTCGAATCCCTCATCTTTGAATCTGGAAAAGAGCTTCAAATGAACATCGAACCCAACCTCATGTATACCGGTGAAGAAGCACGTTTACAACAAGTCACTGTTATTCTCCTTGATAACGCCCTTAAACACGCCCCTATTCAGACAAAAATCGAAATAAATCTTCATCGAATTGGAGCTATTTATCAATTAGAAATTAGCAATGAAGGTGAAGGAATTCCTAGAGAACATCTTCATAAAATTTTTGAACGATTTTATCGAGTCGATTCTTCTCGAGCACGAGAAACGGGAGGATATGGTCTTGGATTAGCCATTGCCAAATCAATTATTGACCAACATCAAGGAAAGATTTCAGTCACCAGTACTGTAAATGGCTTAACCACCTTTCGTGTTACACTTCCGACAAAACCCATTCATAAACGTTTTAAATTATATTAAACCCAAAAGGTCGATCTCATTGATCGATCTTTTTACATAGATTCTCAATCATCCAATTGGACTTTTTGACTGATTTACGGTAAACTTATCGAAAAAGGAGGAAGATGAGAATGAAGTTTATCTCTTGGAATGTAAACGGGCTACGTGCCTGTGTCAAAAAAGGATTTTTAGACTTTTTCAACGAGGTTGATGCCGACTTCTTCTGTGTTCAAGAAACAAAGCTACAAGAAGGACAAATCAACTTAGACTTGGATGGATACTATCAGTATTGGAATTATGCTATAAAAAAAGGGTATTCGGGAACAGCCATTTTTACGAAGCATGAACCTTTATCGGTGGCTTATGGAATTGGGATGGAAGAACACGATCAAGAAGGACGTGTGATTACATTAGAGTATTCAGATTTTTATTTAGTTACGGTTTATACACCAAACTCACAGAATGAACTTGCTCGTTTAGAGTATCGTATGCAATGGGAGCAAGATTTCCGTTCGTATTTAACAGATTTAGAGACTAAAAAACCTGTGATTATTTGTGGTGATTTAAATGTCGCTCACCAACAAATCGATTTAAAAAATCCAAAAACAAATACGAAAAATCCTGGATTTACACCTGATGAGCGTAACCAAATGACACATCTTTTAAATGCTGGATTTGTTGATACGTTCCGTCACTTTTATCCAACAAAAGAAGAATGCTATTCATGGTGGTCATACCGTGCGAATGCTCGTGCTAAAAATGTTGGATGGCGTATTGACTACTTTATTGCATCAGCCAAGTTAACCGATCGCTTAGCAGATGCTTGTATTTATCCTGAAATTTTAGGTTCTGATCACTGTCCGGTCGGTCTAACGTTAAAATCCAACTAAAAAAGATAGGGATACCTACCTTTTTTCATTTATGATTTAATTTGTGCTTCAAATAGTTCCTTTTTTCCTTTCGCAAGTTTGTTAGTACTAAAAAGGTCATAAAACCCGGAAATCATATAAGTGATGGTCATGACAAGAATAATGGCCATCACTTCATTCGCACCAAAGTACTCGATTGCCATAACTATTCCGGTTAAGGGTAAACTAGCAGCTCCACAAAATACACCGATCATCCCTAACGCGGCAACAGAGGGAATACTGAGATTAAAGTAAGGAGCGATGGCACTCCCAAAGGTCGCTCCCACAAAAAAGGTTGGATTTCCACGCCCACCTTGAAAGACTGAACCTAATGCTACAGCCGTAAAGATAATTTTCCAAATCCATTCCATCAAACTCACAGATTCTTCAAACGACTTTGCAATAAAAGATTGGCCTAAGCCATTATAATTATCCCCTGCAATCCAAAATAATACAATCGTTAAACATCCCCCTACAATCCCTTTAACGACTGGATTTTTGATTAATCGACTATAAACTTTAGGTGCTCCATCTAGCGCAATATTAAATAAAATCGAAACAACTCCAAACAAAATTCCTAAACCGATTAACTTCACAATTAATAGCAATGAAAAACCACCTAAGTCCAATGCTGGATAAACAATTGCTTGATCTCCTAAAAGATATGCCACTTTATTCGCGACAACGCTACTTACAAAAGCAGGAACCAACGCTTCATAATGAAATTTCCCTTTCAGCACTAATTCCATGCCTAAAATGGCTCCTGCTAGCGGTACATCGTATAATACGCCGAATCCACTTCCAACACCTATCACGACGAGTGTTCGTTGTTCCTCCTCACTTAATTTAAAACGATGAGCAATGGCATCGGCTAGTGTCCCTCCCATCGCAATCCCCGCTGCTTCTTTTCCAGCCGATCCTCCAAAAAAAGTCGTTAAAAGGGAACCAAAAAAGACAAGAGGAACCATATAAATAGGAATATCTTTTGAGGCTTGCATCACTTCAGACTTTAATAAATTTTCTCCTGTATATGCATTTCGGCCTGCTTTGACATATAAATAACTAATCAATATCCCTGCGAAAGGGAGTCCATAAATTAACCATGGATGATCAGCACGATATTGATTAGCTAAACTTAACACCTGTTTAAAAAAACCAACGATAATTCCCACTGGAATTCCCATAAATAAACTCAATCCGATCCAACGAAATAGTGGAACCATGTATTTTTTAATTGATTGAATCACTGATTGTTTTTCATTCACAACTATCACCCTTTTTAATCGATTAACTGCTTCTATTCTCCCCAACAAAAAACGTCTCTATTCGAGACGTACTAAATTCAATCGTTTTATGGTGAAAAATAACAATATCATTCCTACGCTTAACAATACTAATCCCTCTTTAAACTGATGATCAATATAACTTTGAGTCAAGGTGGCTAATGATGGATGAACCTCTTGCCTTAACGAAAAGGATAAGCAAGTTAACGCATTGTTTAAAAGATGAACTAAAATAGGAGCCCAAATATTTTCGAATTTGAGATATAGCATTCCACATAAAAATCCAAATATGGTTGCTCCGATGAAATCAACCCCATGAAGAACACCAAAACAAAGCGCCATGAGACCTAACGCTCCTATCATTGAAAACCAATTCATGAATCGGGACAGAATCACTCCACGAAATAGAAACTCTTCAAAGATGGGTACTAAAATCGAGACAGTGATACACGCAAATAATAAATCTTGCTGGCTACTAAAGCGAAGTAAAGGTTCTTCATAAACTTGAATCGCTAACCTCTCGTTCGTATAAAAAAGGATACTTAAAACAACTTGATAACCTCCTACTGACATAAAATATTGAGTCATAAAAACGAGTAAAACACACAAAAGTAACTCTTTATTTTGCAACCCTTCTATATCTTTTTTAAAAGTTTTCAAACGATAAGTTGACTGCCAAACGATATAAGCACTCATCATAAAATAACAAATGGCTTCCACTCCCCAAGATAATTCTATCACGGCACTTGCACTCATCCATTGACTCATCATCGCCATCAAAACTTGGATGATTCCACATCCTATAATGGCGCGAAAAATAGTGACTTTTGAAAATTCACTTTTCAATGCTACTCCCCCCTTATCCCCTCGAACATGAATTGACTCTCCTCTATCCAAAACTCTTTCAATCCCTAAGTCATTTCCTCCACTAAAAGTGGATGATTTATTAATAGTATATGCACTTTATTAATCACTAACAATAAAAAAAGACCATCTAACCCAATAGATAGTCCACTAACTTTGCTTTTGTCTCATCTCTGCTCGATTAAATTGATGTATCTCTAATAAATAAGTAATTTGATTTTGTAGATAATGATAATTGTGATTGATCTCTCCAATAATTTTAAACGTATAAATGATAAATATAAAACTCCACATTAAGCTAAACATCATCATGTCTGAGGCCAATCGATAGGTATAAATGGTTGGTAAAAATAATGTTAACAGGAGTAGCAACATTAAAACTACAACACCACACATATTCATCCGTAACCTAGCACTAATTCCGACCAATAACTTTAATGTATCTGCAAGTTTATAATTTCTCATCTCTAATAATCGGCCTGGAACTTGATTTTTCGATTGTTTAAATGACCGAGTCATGTTTTTTGTTAAAGTCAATTGAATTAATAAATACTGCCGAACCACTCCAACAACGATACCATTCGTTACGATTAAAATTAGGATCAAACTATATATCTGAATGGTCTGACTATTTAACAAGGCTCCACCTAGTGAAATTAATGCTAAAATAGCCCCCAAATTAAATCCTTCCAAAAATGTTGTAAATGATTTAGGATTTTTCATCATGCTTCCCCCTTCATATTCTCTTATTTTACCATGTGAAAAAGAAGGAACTTGTCTATCTCTGTCATGCATAAAAAAAACATCTCACACTTGTGAGATATTTTTATTTATCTTTTGTAATCGAATAGGACGATAGCAAAATAAATGCACAACCAATCAGTTTCATGATTGAAAGTTGTTCATTTAATAATACTACTCCACAAACAACACTTGTAATCGGTTCAGCTAAACATAAAATAGAGGCCTTTGTACTTCCGATTAATCGAATGCCAATTTGAAGTAAAGCTACAGCACCTACTGTTACAAGTAATGCTATCATAAGTGTCAAAAACCAAGCCCCCGGTGTTAATGAGAATGCCAAGGTTTGTGTCGAAATTCCATAAATAAAGACACAGATGGACACCACTAGACTTAAATAAAAGGTCAATTTAAATGGATCCATCTGTTTTAAGCCACTCTTATCAATATAAGATATAAAAAGCATAGGTTACGCCTGATAAAAATGCTAAGAAAACGCCTATGAAACTAATATCCCCTGTTTGATCAATAAAAGTCAACATCCCAAAAATCGCTAAACCAATAGCAATAATTTTGGCAGGTGACCATGACTCATGATAGTATAAAACACCTACCAGTACCACAAAAATAGGATAGATAAAATGTAACGTCGTTGCCATTCCAACTGATAAATAATCATACGATGCATACAATGTTAACGTTGTTAAAGCTTGTCCTAAGCCACCCACCATTAATAAATGCATGACTTCTTTTTTGGTAATCTTTAATGAAACTCCTCGACTGTTTAGAATAATATACAAGACAGGAAGCGCCATAAATGAGCGATAAAATGTCAGGCTAATGGCGTTGCTTCCTCCTATATAAGTCCACTTTGCTAAGATGGGGTAAATCCAAATATAAAAGCTGATAAAAGAGTTGCTAAAACCCCATAATGTTTTCTCATATTATTGATATCCTTTCAAATATTAATCTTTAAAGAAGAATATCAAATTTATGAGATGGAATCAAGAGAATTGACTAACACTTAAAGGATGTCTAACTCCCCCTAAAGAGAGGCTAATAATTTAGCCCGATGAGCGGCATAACTTTTTTTAAGATTAGCTTGGCAACTTTGTTCTGGAAAAAAAATTTCCTGTTCAACAACTGTAACTTGAGGCATCCATAACAAATATTTCGTAATATAAATTGGTCCACTCTGCTCATCAATCGTCAAATTATAATCAGACTTTATAGAAGCAGGTATTCCTTCAACTAATTCACACATGAGCTCATGATAAGGAACACAGCCCATCAATTCATTTGAAAAATAAAAATCATCTTCAGTACCGACAAAAAATTCAACCCCATCTAACAATGGCTCAATGTTTTTGAAACATTCCATATCAATATCCACATAAACTCCTCCAAAACGATATAGTAATTCATATCGCGCGATATCCGCTTTTTGTCGAATGTTTGTCGTTGAATCATAAAGCTCTTGATTCTGGAGTTTAATCATATTTTCATCAGTCCATAATCGATACTCCCAATCTGAATGATGTTTTTTCCATGAATCGATATACTGTAAGCATTGTTTAGGAATTTCTGAATCGCCAATCCATATTTGATGAATAATTTTAGGAATCATTTGACTCATGTTGATCTCCTCCTTTCCTTTTCTATTAGTTTATGCAACTCTATTAAAAAAGTTCGACATTTTTAACAACACTTTCATTTTTCAATCACTTCCTTTACCTTTCTTTTCACATTTGAAATCTTTTATTTTAAACTCAAGAAAATAATCTAAATTGTAAACTATTTCATCTTGCTTAACTTAAGGTTTCAAGTTATCATTTAGTTCGAGATTATTCGTTCTTAAATGACTGAATTCAAGAAAATGATATATCATTTTACAAAAAAAGAGGAGAGAAACGTAATGAATGTTATAACAAATTTTCGTGTCTATGATTTAGAAGAGACTCTTATTTCAAGTGGTTATGCAATGATCGAAGAATATGATGAACAACACTGTATTGAACAAGCAAGCCTTTTAAAGGAAGAGATTAATGGTGAAAATCGTCACTATGCGCGCGCATTAAAATTATTAAAAGCTCCTCTAAATAGTGGACACTGTTCATTTGCTAAAGGAATTGTTGTTAATATGGACATTACTTTTACAAATAAAGCTTGGATTGAATTTCAGCGTTATCACTTTGCGGATATCATTACAGGGATGAGTACAATGCATCGTATTAGTAAATTTGATTTAGAAGCAGCGTTTAATGAATATACGGACTCAGTCATTATTGAGCGTTTAAAAGAACTTCAACAAGTTTATAACGAAACAAAATCAAAAGAAGATTATTTAAAACTTCTATACTCAACACCTGCTGGCTTAAAAATGACGGGACGTATTTCAACGAATTATCTACAATTAATGAACATCTGGTCACAACGCCATAATCATCGTTTACCTGAATGGCGTCAATTTTGTGATGAATTAATCGTTAAACTTCCATTATTTAAAGAATTCTTAATTGCCAATGGACAATTAAAAGATTGCTAATAATCATTAACCTTAAGAGCTATCTATGACGATAGCTTTTTATTATGTCATAATAAAAAGCTTGAGACACATTGATCTCAAGCTTTTTAGCGCTAGCTATGCTTCATTTTTTGAACGTTTTAAGAATCCTAGAATCACCGCTCCAACAATTGAGCCAACTAAAATAGCTACTAAATACATGAACCAGTTTCCAATTACCGGTAAAACAAAGATTCCACCGTGTGGAGCTGGTAACGTACAACCAAAAATCATCGTTAATGCCCCTGCAACAGCTGAACCAATGACACATGAAGGAATCACTTTTAATGGATCTGCGGCTGCAAATGGAATCGCCCCCTCAGTAATGAATGATAATCCCATGATATAGTTAACTTTTCCTGAGTCACGTTCTTGTTTTGTAAATCGATTTCCGAAGAATGTTGTCGCTAAAGCAATGGCAAGTGGTGGTACCATCCCTCCGGCCATAACCGCTGCCATAACCGCTTCATTTCCTGACTCTAATGAAGCAATCCCAAAGACATAAGCGGCTTTATTAAATGGTCCTCCCATATCGATTGCCATCATACCCGCTACTACAATCCCTAAAATAACTGCTGAACTTGTTCCTAAACTATTTAAGAATCCTGTTAACGCATTATTAACGAAAGCAACTGGTGGATTAATAATAAATGTCATAATGACACCAATTAACAGTGTCCCAAATAACGGATACAATAATACTGGTTTAATTCCTTCCAGTGATTGTGGTAAGAATGAGAAGACTTTACGTAAACCTAATACTAAATATCCAGCAATAAACCCAGCAAGTAAAGCCCCTAAGAAGCCTGCTCCACCTGTACTAGCTAATAATCCTCCAACAAATCCAACAACCATTGCTGGACGATCACCAATACTTACAGCAATAAATCCTGCTAAAACTGGTAATAAGAAACCAAACGCTGCATCTCCGACTGTTTTAAAGAATGCTGCAAATGGGGTATTTGATCCAAAGTTCGCTGGATTAATCGTGCGATCATCGAATAAGAAAGCGAGGGCAATTAAAATCCCCCCTGCTACAACGAATGGGAGCATATTTGAAACACCATTCATCAAGTGTTTATATAATTGACGTCCTAAACTTTCGTTTGATATCTCTTCAACGTCACTAGAACCTTCTGCATTATGATAAATGGGAGCATCCCCATTAATAGCACGAGTAATTAACTCCTCTGATTTATGAATTCCATCTGCTACTTTTGTTTGAATAACTTTTTTACCATTGAAACGTGCCATTTCAACCTTTTTATCAGCTGCCACGATAATCGCATCACAATGTTCAATCTCTTCTTTTGTTAAAACATTTTTAGCTCCTGCTGATCCATTTGTTTCAACTTTAATTGAGATTCCCATCTCAGCACCTTTTTTATTTAATGCTTCTGCCGCCATGAAGGTATGTGCAATCCCTGTTGGACAAGCTGTGACCGCTAAAACACGAGGATATTGAGCATCTCCACGTTTTGGAGTTTCATAGAAATCATCTTTTTGCTCTTCCGTTTCTTCAGGGAAAGCCTCTGTTTCTTTTGCATCAATTAATGACAAGAACTCATCGACTGATTTGGCATTCATTAAATTTTTACGGAAATCTTCATCCATTAAAATCGTTGATAAACGAGATAACACTTCTAAGTGTGTATTATTCGCTCCGTCTGGGGCTGCAATCATGAAAAATAAATGAGCTAAACTTCCATCAAATGATTCATAATCCACCCCTGATTGACTAACAGCGGCTCCTAAACAAGCTTTTTTAACCGCTTTCGTTTTGGCGTGTGGAATAGCGATTCCTTCGCCAATTCCTGTTGTACTTTGCTCTTCACGAGCAATAATTCCTTTTTTATATTCTTCCTTATCGCTTAAGTTTCCACTTGCATGAACTAAATCGACTAACTCATCAATCGCAGCCATTTTATTAGTTGCTTTTAAATCTAGGGTGATTGACTGTTTACTTAATAAGTCTGTAATTCTCATCATTTAACCTCCATTTTATAATTTGGTTACATTAATTTCCGATACTAATTCATCAATATACCCTCTAGTTGCCACATCACTTGAAAAAGCTGTTGCACTTCCACTTGCAGCCCCTAATCGTAATGCCTCTTCATAACTATGATGCTTTTGGTAACCTGCAATAAATCCAGCTACCATTGAATCCCCTGCACCAACTGAATTTTTAACCGTTCCTTTTGGAACATTACTGCGATAAATCTCTCCAGTTTCTGAGATTAAAATCGCACCGTCGCCCCCCATTGAGATTAAAACATTTTGGGCACCCATTTCCTTTAACTGATTTCCGTAATGTAACAAGTCTTCTGTACTAGAAATGGTTACATTAAACATTTCAGCAATTTCATGATGGTTGGGTTTAATTAAGAATGGTCGATATTTTAAGACATTTAATAATAAGTTTTTTGTCGCATCAACGATAACCTTCACGTTTTTTGCTTCTACATATTTCATGATTTGTTCATAAAAATCATCCGGTAATGAAGCAGGAATACTCCCAGCTAGCACTAGCGTGTCTTCAGAAGTTAAACCATCTAGCTTTTGATATAGTTTTTCAATTTCCTCATTTGAAATCTTTGGTCCTGATCCATTGATTTCCGTCTCATCAGATAATGTCTTCACTTTCATATTGATACGTGAATATCCTTCTTTTAACTGAATAAAGTCTGTTTTAATCCCTTTTTCGTGTAGGCTACCTTTTATAAAATCGCCTGTAAAGCCACTAATAAAACCAAGTGCTACATTATCAACCTCATGTTGATTTAAAATTTGCGAAACATTAATTCCTTTTCCACCTGCATAAAAATGTTCTGTGCTTACTCGATTGACTGCACCTTCCGTTAATTGATCCATGTTTACAACATAATCAATGGAAGGATTTAGTGTTACCGTATAAATCATTTTCTCACTACCTTCACTGTTGTTTTATCTTGATATTGAGTCAAATCATCGTCACTATTTGTAATGATGGTTGCCTCACCTATTTCTGCAAACCTTGTAAAACTGACCTCTCCAAACTTACTATCGTCTACTAAGATAAAGATGTCATTTGAAGCTTTAATCGCATTTTCCTTAATCATTGCTTCTTCTGGGTCAGGGGTTGTAAATCCATGTAACGAATGAACCCCATTACTTCCCATAAAACATTTATCAAAACGGTAACGATGAAGGGCCGAAATAGCTTCATAGCCAACAACCGCTTTTGTTTTTTGCTTCACTTTTCCACCAAGGACGAAACAAGGAATATTGTATTCAATTAGCGATTCAACATGTGATAACCCATTGGTCACCACAACAATTTCTTTCCCTTTCAAATATTTAATCATCTCGTAAGTCGTTGTTCCAGAATCAAGATAAATACTATCTCCTTCGTCGACTAATGAAGCAGCATATTGGGCAATCAGATCCTTCTGTGCAACAAATTGATGTGATTTATCATTAAAGCTTTTCTCAACAAACTTATTCTGAACAGGTACTGCACCACCATGTACACGTTTCAAGTAATTTAATGCCTCTAATTGAACTAAATCACGACGAATCGTGGATTCAGAGATATTAAATTTTTCAACAAGATCTGCGACTCTTACTGATCCTTTTTGCTTTAATTCAGATACAATCAATTGATGTCGTTCTTCCGTAATCACTTTTTCACCTCATCTCATAACTTATCCAATTATTACTGATATTATTAACTAAACTTATTTTTTTGAATGTTTTAACTTAATTACAATTTTATTATAAGAAAAGCGTTTACAAAAGTCAATCCTTTTCAATCAAATTCATTCATTTTCATTCAAAACCAATCACGATAACAATCTAAATAGATTATAGCTACATAAATTACTATGAGATCACTCATTTTCATTCATTTTTCTTTTTAAAACCTTCATTTTCATCTTTCATTGACTCATTGAATCTATTTTATTCTAATCACCAGATGTTTAATTATTCCTGAATTATATAATTAAG
>NZ_JAMQUU010000035.1:0-9076 GCF_025594975.1 Turicibacter sp. T129
GCTCGGAGATGTGTATAAGAGACAGATACGGAACCGTACGTACGGTGGTGTGAGAGGACGATGATTAAATTAATTAATTATCTCCTACTCGATTTGTTAATAAAGATGAGTTAATTGTAATAAGAGAAAGTGTGGCTCAGTAAGTGGAATAGTTTACTCAAGGCGAGATTAAAAGATATCAATATATATGTATTTTATATATTAGATATACTTTTTATACCTTGAACAATAAAAGTTTTTACGAAAAAAGATAATATCCGTCTTAAATAAAATGGATAAGCAACAAAGAATTGACAGATTTTACACTCTCAGTCGGATAAAATGTAGAGGTAATCATCGTTAGAAGAAGGAGGGGGTTTATGTACATCGATTTATTCATCATTCAAAATTTGATATATGATTACCTTATTTTAAATGGTGTTGCTATCTTAACTGATGAAAAAATGAGGCTCTCTCGCTTAAGCTTAGGATTAATCAGTAGTCTAGTTCTCAGTACATTGTTATTTATGATGGATTTTACGACTTTAGTAGGGCTAGTTCCATTTGTGATGCTAGCCATTGTATTTTCAAAACAAAACATCAAGTGTTTTATGACTAAAGTATTGTATTTCTATTGTTTAAGTCTTATATTAAGTGGAGCGATTTATACTATTAGTCATTTCATTAAATTTGATTTAACAATCATTCCATACATTTTAATTTTACTTGTTCTAGCATTTATTGTTACTTTAATCTATGTATTAAAGGTTCGCTGGTTGAATGATCAACAATTAATCAATCAATTTATTTATGATGTGCGTATTTTTTGCGGACCGATTGAAATTAAGGGGAGCGGTTTTGTGGATACTGGAAATCACCTAATAGATGAAAAAACAGCGCTGCCTATCATGATGGTTCCAAAAGAAATGTTTTGTAAAGAATCGATGGAAGATTTTTTAATGAAGCATCATCTATCATCTTGGTCTACCAGTTATTCTGTGATTAATGATGATCAGCAACACTTACTAGTGTTTAAACCAACATTATTATTAATTAATGACCAAGTTGTTCGAAACGTGCTGATAGGGGTAGTAGAAAATCAGTTTTATGAGTATGATTTTTTATTACAGCCAAGTATGGTTAGAAGTATATAAAAGGATAGGGAGTTAAGGGGGAAGTGGAATGCAGTCTTTAATGATGTTTTTTATCAATTGGTTTGAAAGGGTTTTTAAGCGTAAGAAGAAATATGTTAATTATATTCGTGGAAATGAAACGTTACCAGAACCATTATCAAAAGATGAGGAATTCAGAATTTTAACAAATTTTCAGGCTGGAGATGAACGAGCAAGACAAACACTCATTGAGCACAATTTAAGGTTAGTGGTTTATATTGCAAAGAAATTTGAAAGTTCTGGTGTTAACTTAGAAGATTTAATCAGTATTGGAACGCTTGGACTTATTAAAGGTGTGCAAACGTTTAAGATGGATAAAAATATTAAATTAGCCACGTATGCTTCACGATGTATCGAAAATGAAATTTTAATGCATCTTAGAAAGACTAACAGAATTCGACACGAAGTTTCATTAGATGAACCGTTAAATGTAGACTGGGATGGAAATGAATTATTACTTTCAGATATCTTAGGAACAGAGGAGAATGAGGTTTATAAAGATATTGAAGAGGATGTTGAACGACAACTTGTGTTTGATGCGATTAACCGTCTGAAACGTCGTGAGCGAGAGATTATGTATATGCGTTTTGGACTTTGTGGTGAGGATCCGTTAACACAGAAAGAGGTTGCACAAAAACTTGATATTTCCCAATCGTATATTTCACGACTAGAGAAAAAAATCATCGATAAAATTCGTAAAGAAGTTCTAAAAACAAAGTAAAATGTCGAAAAAAAGATAATAATAAACTGGTAAATCATGAATGATATGACATGATGTTGCTCATACTTCTTTGTAGAAACAATGTAATGCAACAGGAGGGGCCATCATGTCTAAACATAAAGTTGATATTGTCGGTGTAGACACGTCAAAATTAGAAGTATTAACAAATATAGAAATGGTTGAATTATTCAAAAAATTTCAAAGTGGTGATATGAGTGCCCGAGAGACATTAATTAAAGGTAATTTAAGATTAGTTCTAAGTATAATAAAAAAATTTAATCACCGAGGAGAAAATCTAGATGATCTTTTCCAAGTTGGGTGTTTAGGTTTAATGAAAGCTATTGATCATTTTGATTTATCACATGAGGTGAAGTTTTCGACGTATGCTGTTCCGATGATCATTGGTGAAATTCGACGCTACTTACGAGATAATAACTCATTACGTGTTTCTCGCTCCTTAAGAGACACCGCTTATAAAGTGCTTCAGATGAAGGACCAGCTATCCATTGAATTACAGCGTGATCCGACGAATGAAGAGATTGCTGCGGCAATAGGTGTTGAGCCGATAGATGTTGTCTTATCTGTTGAGGCGATTTCTGATCCTGTTTCAATTTTCTCTCCTATTTACAATGATGGTGGAGATACTATTCATTTGATTGATCAAATCAGAGACGACAGTATTACGGATGAAAAATGGAGTGTCAAATTGATGCTTGAAGAAGGGTTTAAACGTCTTGGTAAACGTGAAAAACGTATTATCCATGATCGCTATTTCATGGGAAAAACGCAGGTGGAGATTGCAGCTGAAATTGGAATCTCGCAAGCGCAAGTGTCACGTTTAGAAAAGAATGCTCTACAAATTATGGAAGAAATGATGAAAAGTTAATTATGAAAGAATCAGCGTTTGTTGGCGCTGATTCTTTTTCTATAAAAATTGAATGTAAATTTGAATATTACATATTTATTGAGAGAAGTACATAAAATAAATTACAAAGATAAGAAGGCGGGGGAGAAGATGAAAGATTCAATTATGACATTGAGTGATATTGAAGAAAAAGATGTAATTAATGTGGTGACTGGTGAGCGTATTGGATTTGTTTCTAGTTTAAAAATTGATACAAACTCAGGACAAATTATTGCAATTACAGTACAACCTTCTATGAGATTTGTTAGTTTTTTTTCGAAAGATGAATCAGCGGTTGTCGTCCCATGGAATCAAATTTTGAAAATTGGGGAAGATGTAATTATTGTGAATGTGGCTCAGCGATTAAATGAATATTAAGCTGTCATATTTACGAGATACATCGTAAAAAAATTTTCCATTCAATATGAAATATGGTATAATTTATAGTATCATGCAGTAATATTATTAGTTGATAGGTGTGTAATATGAATATTCAAAAAAACGTCGATGCAGTTCGACAAAATATCCAATCATTTACTACTGATCCACAAGCTGTAAACATTGTTGCTGCAACAAAATATGCTGATCCAGAGCAAATGATTGCACTTTTTGAAAGTGGAATTACGATGATGGGTGAGAATCGTGTGGATTCTTTGTTAGAGAAGAAATGCCAATTATCTTTACCTATTGAGTGGCACTTTATAGGGACCTTACAGTCACGTAAAGTGAAGGACGTGATTAATGAGATTGCTTGCCTTCATTCACTCGATCGTTTATCACTTGCAAAAGAAATACAGAAATACCGACAACAGCCATTACCTTGCTTTATTCAAGTTAATGTAAGTGGAGAAAAGAGCAAACATGGTCTTCGTTCTGAGGAAGTGATTCCGTTCTTACAAGCTTTAAAAGAGTATCCAATCATTAAAGTGATTGGGCTTATGACAATGGCTCCAAATACGGAAGATGAGACCATCGTTCGCGACTGCTTCAAATCGCTAAAGCAATTACAGGTCAGTATTTCACAGTTAAATCTAGAAGGAGTAGAGTGTTCAAATTTATCAATGGGAATGAGTAATGACTATACGATTGCCATTGAAGAGGGAGCAACCCATATACGATTAGGGTCCATTCTATTTCAAGACTAGTATATCCAGCACATAAAGAGAATTAGTTATAGGAGGAGAAGAAGATGAGTTTTAAAGATAAGCTTAAAACAATGATGGGAATAGATGAAGAGGAATATGAGATGGATGACTTCGAAGAAGAGTTCGAAGAGCCTGAAGTGGTAAAACCAACGCCAGCCCCTAAACCAGATTTAACAGTTGTATCAAATCCAGCAAATCAAACGATAAATAAAGGAAAGAGTACTGTGATGCCAATGAATACAGAAACAAATAAACTAAAATTTGATAGCAATTTAAATAAAGTTATTATTCGTGAACCAAATGAATACTCAGATGCACAAGATATTGCAGATTGTTTAAAAGAAAACTATCCGGTTTTCATTAATTTACAACGCTTAGAAAAATCACAAGCGAAACGCGTGGTCGACTTCTTAAGTGGAACAATCTATGCTATTGATGGAGATATTAAACGCGTTGGAACAAACTTATTCTTATGTACACCAAAAAATGTTGAAACAGAAGGACAAGTGACAATGAACGAAACACAACCAGAAATAGAGGAGTAATACATATGGCACAAATCATATTATTATTTACAGCTATTTTGAGAATTTATGAATTCTTAATGATTATTTACATTTTAATGAGCTGGATTCCAGAAAGTCGTTCTACACAATTAGGGCGTGTCATTGGTGGATTTGTTGAGCCGTACTTGTCAATTTTCAGAAAAATTATTCCTCCACTTGGAATGATTGACTTTTCACCAATTATCGCATTTATCGTGTTAGATCTTGCTATGCAAGGATTAATTAATATCTTATTATGAGACTCGAGCATTTTAATAAACACGAATATGAATTTGTCACGAAGGTTAATGACTGGATTCATCAAGTTTATTATAGTCATAAGATAAAAAAGACAAAATTTTTAACACCACGTGAACAACAAGTTGTTCAAGTATTGGTGAATGAGTTTGAGGATGTAGTGGTTCGATTTGAGGGAGGCTTTAAAAATGCTGAACGAAAACGAGCCATTATTATCCCAGCTTATTTATCAGGTGAGTTGTTTGATCAGACAGTGGTTGGTTATGAGGTGCAGTATCATCATCGTCTAGTGACAATTGAACATCGACAAGTTCTTGGCTCGCTAACGGCACTTAATATTGACCGAGCGTTGGTCGGTGATATTTTAGTGTTAGAGACAGGGAAGATTTATGTTGCTATTTGTGAAGAGTTTGCATCGTTTATTATGCAGTATTTCACTAAGGTGGGACGACATCCTATCTCACTCCTGAAGGTCGATATCAAAGGGTTAGAAAAGCTAGAACAATATGAAGAAAATGAATATATTATCAGTTCGATGAGACTTGATGTTGTGGTGGCTAGCTTGATGAAGGCTTCACGTTCCGAAGTGTTTGAATACATGAAGCAAGGAAATATCCAGCTTAATTTTAAATTAGAACAAAATCACTCGTATCAGTGTAAAATTGGTGATGTTATCTCGATTAAACGATATGGACGATATAAACTATTGGCACAAAAATCAATCACTAAGAGTGGAAGAATTGTAGTTATTATTGGGAAAACAGTGTAGTTAGGGGGGAAGACATGACGCCAGCAGAGATATTAAAGACTCAGATGAAAAAATCGTGGGGAAAGTTTTCAGATGATGAACTTTATCGTGTCTTTTGTTTATTGATTGAACAAATAGAAGCATTAGAAAAGCAAAATAAATCATTAAAAAAAGAAGTGCAAACTATGCAAGAAAACTCTGAATCCCATTTGAAATCCGAACTGGAACAGATTGAATTATTGAAATCACATGCCAAACGCGATGCGATTAAAATCATTCAAGAAACAGAAAAAATTTCTAAGGTCATGATTGAGCAAGCCATTTGTGATGTAGAGAAGATCATGGAGGAAACAGCACTGTTTGAGCAACAACAACTACAAATTAAAGATGAATTAATCGATTTCCTAAATACAAAAGTTGATGATATTCGAAATTGTTTTGGAAAAAGTTAAAAAATCTATTGATTTTTTTAACTGAATTCTTTAAAATGATAAACAAATATAGTAAATATTAGCGAAGAGTGGACCATGCTATATTATCAACTTTTTTCTAGCGAGTCGGTGACGGTGAAAGGCCGATAAAAAGAGTAGTATAGAATCAACCAGGAGCTTTCATGTGATAAAAAGCATGACGTATACTATGCGATAAATAGTTTGAGGCAGTAGCTTTTTGATTTCTACTGCGAATTAAGGTGGTACCACGGAACTTTTCGTCCTTATGTGATGAAAAGTTCTTTTTATTTTCGCAAACTATATGAGGAATATAAAAAAGGAGCGATCGTACGATGGAATTAAAAGAAACCTTATTAATGCCTAAAACAGATTTCCCAATGCGTGGAAACCTTCCAAATCGTGAACCACAAATTGAGCAAAAGTGGTATGACGAAAATGTCTATCAACGAGTATTAGATAAAAATAAAGATAAAACGCCTTTCGTTTTACATGACGGACCTCCATATGCTAATGGAAATATTCATATGGGACATGCATTAAACAAAATTTTAAAAGACTTTGTTGTTCGTTATAAAAATATGAATGGATTCTATTCTCCATATATTCCAGGTTGGGATACACACGGACTTCCAATCGAGCAAGCTTTAACAAATAATAAAAAAGTTAATCGTAAAGAAAAAACAATTGCTGAATTCCGTGAATTATGTAAGCAATATGCTTTAGAACAAGTTGAAGGACAAAAAGCGCAATTCAAACGTTTAGGGGTATTAGGTGATTGGGAAAATCCATATATCACATTACAAAAAGAATTTGAAGCTGAGCAAATCAAAGTCTTCGGTAAAATGGTTAAAGACGGTTTAATCTACAAAGGGTTAAAACCAATCTATTGGTCACCATCTTCTGAAACAGCATTAGCTGAAGCAGAAATCGAATATCATGATAAAAAATCTCCATCAATTTATGTGGCATTTAAAGTACAAGATGGAAAAGGTATTTTATCAGGAGATGAAGAGTTCGTTATCTGGACAACGACACCTTGGACAATTCCAGGAAACTTAGGAATCTGTGTGAACGCAGATTTAGAGTATGCGACAGTTGCTGTTAACGATCGTAAATTCATTGTTGCTAAAGAGTTAGTGAAACAATTAGCGGAAGAGTTCGGATGGGAAAACTATGAAGTGGTTGCAACTCATAAAGGTTCTGATTTTGAATATATGACAGCTAAACACCCTATCTTTGACCGTGAATCATTATTAATTTTAGGAGATCACGTCACACTTGAAGCTGGAACAGGTTTAGTTCATACAGCCCCAGGACACGGGGAAGACGACTTCAATGTTGGACGTAAATATAACTTAGAAGTCTTATGCCCAGTTGATCATCGTGGATATATGACAAAAGAAGCGTTAGAGTTCGAAGGATTATACTACGAAGATGCTAACAAAGCTGTTGGTCAAAAATTAGAAGAGAATGGTGCATTACTTGGATTAAAATTCATCACTCACTCATATCCACATGACTGGCGTACGAAAAAACCAATCATCTTCCGTGCGACTGAGCAATGGTTTGCTTCAATTGAAGCATTAAAAGATCAAATGATGGAACAAATCAAAGAAGTGAACTGGCTACCAGCTTGGGGAGAAGTTCGTTTAGGAAACATGATTAAAGATCGTGCGGACTGGTGTATTTCTCGTCAACGTGTTTGGGGAGTTCCAATTCCAGTCTTCTATGCTGAAGATGGAGAAGCTATCTTAGATGAAGCAGTAATCAATCATGTGGCTGACTTATTCCGTGAAAAAGGATCAAATATTTGGTTTGAATTAGAAGCTGAAGAATTATTACCAGCGGGATTCACTCACCCAGGTAGTCCAAATGGTAAATTCCGTAAGGAAATGGATATCATGGATGTATGGTTCGATTCAGGGTCATCTCACCACGGAGTATTAGTTGAACGTGGATTACCATACCCAGCAGATTTATACTTAGAAGGATCTGATCAATATCGTGGATGGTTCAACTCTTCATTATCAACAGGAGTTGCGATGACAGGGCGTGCACCATATAAAACAGTCGTAAGTCACGGATTCGTTTTAGATGGACAAGGACGTAAAATGTCTAAATCAATCGGGAATGTTATCGATCCATTAAAATTAATCAACATTTACGGAGCAGATATCGTTCGTTTATGGGTGGCTTCAGTTGATTACCAAGCAGACGTTCGTATTTCAGAAGACTTAATTAAACAAGTATCTGAAAGCTACCGTAAAATGCGTAATACATTCCGTTTCTTATTAGGAAACTTACATGGATTTAATCCAGAAACAGATTTAATGGCTTATGAAGACTTAAATGAAGTTGATCAATTCATGATGGTTCGTTTAAATGAATTAACAGCAGAATTAAAAGCTGCCTATGAAGAATACCGTTTCGATGATGTCTTCAAAACAGTGAATAACTATATCTCAAATGATTTAAGTTCATTCTACTTAGATTTCACGAAAGATATTTTATATATCGATGCAGAAGATAGTAAAGCTCGCCGTTCTATTCAAACAGTATTATATCACCATGTATCAGATATGGTTAGCTTATTAGCACCAGTTATTCCTCATACAGCGGATGAAGTTTATTCATATATCCCAGGAAGCACAGAAGTGTCAGCTTACTTAACTGATATGCCGACTGTAAAAGAGTATGCAAATGCGGCTGAAGTGACTGTAAAATGGAATCAATTATTATCACTTCGTCATGACGTATTAAAAGCATTAGAAGAGGCTCGTAATGAGAAAGTTATCGGTAAATCATTAACTGCTTCATTACACTTATATCCAGATGCGCAAACGAAAGAATTACTTGAGTCGTTACAAGCTGACTTAAAACAAATCTTCATCGTTTCTGAGTTAGTGATTGAAGAAGGAGCAGCTCCTGAAAATGCCTTAAAATTCGATGGATTAGCTGTTGTCGTTAAAGCAGCCGAAGGACACACATGTGACCGTTGCTGGTTAGTTGTAACTGATGTGAACGAACAAGGAATTTGTCCTCGTTGTTCAGAAGTTGTGAATGGATAGTAATTTTTAGACAATAACCTTTAGGTTATTGTCTTTTTTTATATCAAATCTCTTTATATAAAACGGCTCTTTGTCAACTGGTGT